>JAQSXN010000211.1 GCA_029256665.1 Paenibacillus sp. | reverse complement strand
CGTCACGTTTCGTTTAAAGGTACAGAATGTTATTAGCGTAAAGGATAATCCGCTTGGGGAAGAAATCCCCGAACGCGAGCAAGAATATCTGACGTACCCGCTATATGGCGTGATGGTCCCGCCATCCGGCTTCGGCGACGGCAGCCGCGTCACGGATCATCCCGTGATGAATTTCAAGTTTACTTTAACCAATATGGAGAAATCGACGGTCGTGGTGGACGAGACGCCGCTTGCGTTCGCCGTCTATAGCGCGAATGCCGACGGCACGAACCGGAAGCTTATATCCCAGACCAAGCTCCCTCCGATGAAGGGCAAGCTGGCTCCCGAAGAAGCATTCGACATGTCGCTTCCATGGTACATGAAGGGCAAAGACGGACTAGTCAAACCGGGTCATTATCTCGTCGAGCTCCAGCTGCCTAAGCAGATCCAGGTGCTGAACGAAGGCACGGGCAAGAAGCAGCCTTGGAACGTTAGTTTGAGGTATGGCAATAAGTTTGGGGTAGAGTTGAAGTAGGGTTGGCGTGCTCTAACGGATGCTATCGAGCTTATTTGGCCTTAAATGTCCCGCTAAAAAATGTAACGGTTGCCGTCGAGCTTATTTCATCGAAAACAGCCACGTTTTGCCGTTTTGGAGGCAATTAGGCTCCACCACAACCGTTACATCTCTGTAACAGTTAATAGGAAGCAATTAGCCTCCATGGCAACCGTTACCCGATTTGTCAGCCGATACGGCGGAACAGCCCGCGATGCGTCATTCACTTGAAGCGGTCGCCATGCCGGAAAAACGCGCGGTGCAATTAGGCACCCATTTTTCCTTTTCAAATTTACTTAGGTTCGCTATATAATATATTTACTGTTAAAAGATTGTTGCGGAGGAGGTGCAAGCAGCTTGAGCGATGACCGCATCGTATTAGAACATTTCGTCGACCACATGCAGCGCATACAGCGGTACTTGCGGTCGGAGGCGTTCCATCGGAACAAGGTGGAGCTGACGCGCGTGCAATGGATGCTGCTGCGCCACTTAAGATGCAGGGCCGGCAGGACGATCGGCCAGCTGGCGGAGCATCTGGACGTGCGGGCGAGCACGATGTCGCAGATGATCGACCGGCTCGAGAAGATGCGTTACGTCGTGCGGGAGAGCAGCGCCGAGGACGCCAGGGTGAAGCTCGTCAAGCTGACGCCGGAAGGGGCGGAGCTGATCGCCGGCATGGAAGCGGCATGGCTGGAGTCGCTGGAAGAGCCGTTTGCCCACTTCGACAAGGAAGAGAAACGGCAGCTCGTCTCCCTGATGGAGAAGCTGTCCTCGCATCTGCCAAGGAAAGGAGACTGACTCCATGCCTTACGGGCGTTACATACGGAAATATTGGAAAAGCTTTATGCTCGCGATCCTTTTCGTCGCGATCGAAGCCGGCGCGGATCTCATGATGCCGACGCTGCTTGCGCACATCATCGATGAAGGTATCGCCGCGAAGGACCTGGACTACGTGCTGCGCACGGGAGCGCTTATGCTGCTTATTACCGCGCTAGGCGCGGTGGCGGCTTCGATCCGCAACATCGTGGCGAGCCACGTCTCCCAGAAGTTCGGGGCGGAGCTGCGCTCGGATCTGTTCGCCAAGATCCAATCTTTATCGTTCGATAACATGAACAACATCGACAGAGGCTCGCTGATCACGCGGCTGACCAACGACGTCACGCTCGTGCAGAACTTCCTGAACGGGATGATGCGCATCTTCATCAAAGCCCCGATCATCGGCATCGGCGCGCTCATTATGGCCATTAGGCTGAACTGGGATCTGTCTCTTATTTTGTTTGTCGTCGTCCCCATCGTCATCGTATTGGTAGCGCTTAATATTAAGATCGGCTTCTCCCGGTTCATGAACGTGCAGAAGTCGCTGGACAAGGTGAACGCGACGGTTCGCGAATATTTGTCCGGCGTTCGCGTCGTCAAGGCGTTCAACCGGTTCGAATACGAGGAGGATCGGTTCGAACGGACGAACGAGGAACAGCGGGCGCGTTCGACCGGCGCCATGAGGGCGATGTCGATCTTTAATCCCGCGATTATGCTGACCGTGAACTTCGGCATCGTGGCCGTCTTGTGGGTAGGCGGAAGGTGGCTCGATGCGAGGCTGTTGCCGGTCGGCCATCTCGTCGCGTTCGTCAACTACATGACGCAAATCCTGTTCGCGCTCATGATGTTGACGATGGTGTTCACGATGTTTATCCGCGCCAAAGCTTCCGCGGGGCGGATCGGCGAAGTGTTCCGTCAACAAAACGAAATGACTTGGCGGGAGGAAGCGGAGTGGGGCTCGGACGCCAAAGGCAAAATCGAATTTAGCGGCGTATCGTTCTCCTATGGAGGAGGCGCCTCGAGTCCGGCGCTCGACGATATCAGCTTCGAGGCGCGGACCGGGGAGACGATCGGCATCGTCGGCTCGACCGGCGCGGGCAAGAGCAGCCTCGTCGAGCTCATCCCGCGATTCTACGATAGCGACAGCGGCGTGATCCGGGTGAACGACACGGACATTAGAGAGCTGGATCCCGCCGCTCTGAGGGAGAGAATCGCGATCGTGCCGCAGCAGACGATGCTTTTTACCGGGACGATCATGGAGAATATCAGGTGGGGCAAGGAAGACGCGACCGAAGCCGAGGTGCTTGAGGCGGCCAAATTGGCCGAGGCGCATGAATTTATCGAGCGGCTGCCGGAGGGGTATCAGTCCTTGCTGGGGCAGCGCGGCGTCAACTTGTCGGGCGGGCAGAAGCAGCGGATCTCCATCGCGCGAGCGCTCATCCGAAAGCCTGAGATATTGATCCTGGACGACTGCACCAGCGCGGTGGACATGGCGACGGAGGCTCGCATCAAGTCCGCTCTGAAGACGTATGCCGAGGGCATGACCTGTCTGCTCATCGCCCAAAGGATTACTTCGGTCATGGACGCGGACAACATCATCGTCATGGATCAAGGCAAGATCGTGGACATCGGCACGCATGAGGCGCTGCTCTCTCGCTGTCAGGTGTACCAAGAGATCTACCGGTCCCAGATAGGGAAGGAGATGAAGTCCGATGTCTGCTAAAGGAAGCGGCAATGGCGAAGGCCAAGGACGCCGCGAAACCGGCGTGCCGCCCGCCATCCCGGGCATTGGCCGTCCCGGCGCCGGAGCGGCGGGGCGAAAGCCCGTCAAGCCCAAGCAATTAGGGGCGACGATGCTGCGGTTGTGGCGCTACTTCGGCAGCGAGCGCAAGCTGCTGATTCTGATCTTCGCGTTCGTGATCGGCAGCTCCGCCTTGGCGGTGGCCGGACCTTATTTGATCGGCGTCGCGATTGACGCGATGACCGGAGCCGAGGACGGGGGCGTCGACTTCGGGCTGCTGGAGGTCGTTCTGCTGGCGCTGGTCGCGGCGTACGCATGCGAAGGCGCGTTATCGTTTCTTCAGAGCTGGCTCATGGCCGGATTGTCGCAGCGGGTCGTGAAGCGGCTGCGCGGATCGTTGTTCGGGAAGCTGCAGAAGCTGCCGCTTCGTTTCTTCGATTCCCGTCCTCACGGCGAATTGATGAGCCGAGTTACGAACGACATCGACAACGTCAGCAATACCGTGTCGCAGTCGACGGTGCAGCTCATGTCGGGCTTTATCGGCATCGCCGGCTCGCTTACGATGATGCTGATCTTAAGTCCGTTATTAACGCTTGCCACCTTGATTACGGTGCCGCTCGTCTATTTGCTCGCGAAGTTCGTCACCAGCCGGACGGGCTTGTTGTTTAAGGAGCAACAGGCCATGCTCGGCAAGCTGAACGGCCATATCGAAGAGACGATCACGGGATTGCAGGTCGTCAAGGCGTTTAATCACGAGAAGAAATCGATCGAGCAATTCGAGGACGTCAACGGCAAGCTGCTCCAGGTGTCGCTGAAGGCTCAAATTTGGTCGGGCTTCCTCATGCCGCTGCTTGGCGTCATCAACAACATCGGCATCGCGACGATCGCGATCGTCGGCGGCATCATGGCGGTTAATGGTCACCTAAGCGTCGGCTTGATTGCCAGCTTTGTCGGTTATTCCCGGCAGTTCGTTCGGCCGCTTAACGAGATGGCGCAAATCTACAACGTGCTGCTGTCGGGCGTCGCGGGCGCGGAGCGGGTGTTCGAGGTCATGGACGAACAAGAAGAGGAGCCGGACGCGCCGGACGCCGTTAAGCTCGTAAGTCCGAAAGGGCATGTCGTGTTCGAAAACGTCAGCTTCGCCTATCGTCCGGATGTTCCGATTCTAAGGGGAGTCGGCTTCGATTCGCCCAGCGAGAGCAGCACGGCGCTGGTAGGCCCGACGGGCGCGGGCAAAACGACGATCGTCAATTTGCTCACGCGATTCTACGATCCAACCGGCGGCCGCATCCTGATCGACGGGCGCGACATCCGGGACTACACGAGGGAGAGTCTGCGCCAAACCTTCGGCATCGTGCTGCAGGAGACCTACTTGTTCTCCGGAACGATTCGGGAAAATATTTTGTACGGCAAGCCGGACGCATCGGAAGAAGAGCTCCGGACCGCCGCGAGGATGGCTAACGCCGATACGTTCATACGCCGTCTGCCCAAGGGATACGACACGGAGCTGACCGAGAACGGCGGCAATCTCAGCCAAGGGCAGCGGCAGCTGCTAGCCATCGCGCGGGTCATATTGGCGCAGCCGTCGATCTTGATTCTCGACGAAGCGACCAGCAGCATCGACACGCGGACGGAGCTCCACATTCAGGAAGCGCTGCTGAAGGTGATGCAAGGACGCACGACGTTTATCATCGCCCACAGGCTGAATACGATCAGGGACGCGGACGCCATCATGGTCGTCGATCAAGGGGTGCTGCAAGAGAAGGGGACGCATGACGTGCTGATGGAGCGGCGGGGCGGGTATTACCGGATGTTCGACCGGCAGTTCAAGAACGTGCAGACGTAAACGGCTCGGAACAGATAATATGGAGAGAAGGTATGGAAGTGGAAGTGAATTATTGTTCCTCATGCGGAGGGCGGATGGAAATAAGAGAGATTGACGGGACGCCGAGAAGCGCCTGCACGGCGTGCAGCTTCGTCCATTGGGGCAGCTACAGCATCGGGGTAGGCGCGCTCGTCAAGCGAGACGACAAGCTGTTGCTTGTTCGCCGCGCGCAGAATCCGGGCAAGGGCTACTGGACCAATCCCGGCGGATATATCGAGCAGCTGGAGCCGATCGAGGAGACGATCGTGCGCGAGGTGATGGAGGAAAGCGGCATCGAAGCCGTCGTGACGGGCGTTGCGGCGCTGCGCGATCAGCCTAGAAGCATCCATAACGTTTATATCGCTTTCGCGATGGACTATGTGGGCGGCGAGCCGCGACCGGACGACGTCGAAGTAGACGCCGCCGGCTTCTTCAGCCTGGAGGAAATGGCGGACATGAACGTGGCTCCGTTCACCAGATGGCTGGCGGATGTCGCGTTCCGCGGACAGTCGCGAGGACTGCTTAAGGACGGCGCTCCCATCGTGACGCTGGACGGTCTCGGCTTGTTCCGGGTTTAGCGAACTCGGAAATACGCGGTTTGTTACAGACCTCCGGCGCTACTTGCGACCGGAGGTTTTGTCGCGTCTTGCGGCCGCATGCCGATACGCGATTCCGATCGTCGCCATCAGGACGATCATGGCTGACAGGCCATAACGGAGAGCCTGTGCGCTCCCCCGCCCTGCTTCCGCGGAATTTGCGTCGGCAGCTTCGACGGTGCCGTCCGACCTGCTCGGACTTCCGTCCGCTGCTCCGTCCGCCAAGCCGTGAGACGAATCGGTTGAACCCTCGCCCGCAACGTTTGAGCCATTCTCTAACGAGCCCGGTCCCGCATCCCCGGCATCCATCGGGCGCCGCGCATCCCCGTCCGCGATGCCTTCGATTTTCATGGCTTCCTTCACTAGCGTGTAGTCGGCCATCCGACCGCTCTGGAAGTGGAACTTCAGCTTGATCTCGCCATCGGCCAAGTCCTCGAAAAATCGCGGCAGCAGCTTGATCTCGTTGTTGTCGTAGCTTGGGGTAAAAGAAGCGCCGAACTCCTTGTAGGGGGTCCGGTTATCGGGGCCGGCGTTGCCGCCCGCGGCATAGGTTGCCTCCATGGTCGCCAGCTTGTCGCCATTGAAGCTTGTCGGAATGGAGAAGCCGTTCAACGCCATTTGGCTTACGCTTTCCATCGTTGGAGCCTCTGACCGGATCACGTGAAAGCGCCAATCCGCTCCCGACGAAAAAGCTGCCGTTATGATCGCCGCTTCTCCGAGCTTATCCTTGCGCAGAGAGTCCAGCAGCGGACCCTTAAAGGTTAGCTTCTCGCCGTCCAACGCGTAGTCGCGTCCAGCGATTAGCGGCGTTCCGCCGCTCGTTAGAGACGTCAGAACGTTGCCGTTAAGGTGCAGCGGGATCGTTCGATCCTCGAGAGGCGACTCCTTCCCGACGTAGATGGAGTCCGTTGCGGCGCTTGCGGAGCGTCCGAATCGGCTCGCCTCCAGCAGGCTGCCCAAATCCTTGTCGAACCAGCTTAATTGGCGTCTGTCGATATGCTGGCCGTTATCCCATAACATGTGGGCGAAGCCCTTCTCTTTGGCGTAATAGGTCGTAAACTCCATAAATTTCAACTTCTCGCCCTGCTGGATCGTATCGATAAATTTGTCGAAGCCGAGCAAGCCGAACTCGCCGACGATGACGGGGATGCCTCTAGCCGTGAACGAGGCGTGGGTCCGATCGAAGGCTTGAATGATATCCATTCGGACTTCGTCGTTAAACGAGGTGTAGCCTCCCAGATTGACGCTGAACGGATATAAGCCGTAATAGTGGATCGTAGCGATCAAATGGGGGTCGTCGAGCTTCGTGATCGTACGATATAGCTCATCCAG
>JAQSXN010000210.1 GCA_029256665.1 Paenibacillus sp. | reverse complement strand
GGTCATGCTCTTCGTCATGATTACGTCGACGATCGCGTCGTTTAACGTGTATGCACAACCGTACCTGCTGACGAGAGGCGGTCCCGGCGATTCAACGAAGGTGCTGCTTATGAACGTGCTGGATCAAGCCTTCATCCGCAAGGAGATCGGCAGCGCGTCCGCTATGGCGATCGTGATGGCATTGCTTATCATCATCATTTCGATCGTGCAATATCGATTGACCTATGGACGGAAGGAGAGTGGCGTCTAAGATGCAACGGACTCGCAAGCTGCTATTGATTCTGCTGGCAACCGTCATTGCCGCCGTCTTCCTGATGCCCCTGATCTGGATGCTCTCGACCTCGTTCAAGAACGACTTCGAGGCGCTCGCCGGACAGATGAACTTTATTCCGAAAAAACCGACGTTCGAAAATTACGCGGAAGGTCTCGCCGGAGAGCTGATGAACGTGCCGATCGTACGCTGGATCGGGAACTCGTTGTCGGTCGGCCTCATCGGCACGGCCATCGTCCTGCTGATCGACTCCATGGCCGCGTTCGCGCTGGCTCGTCTGTCCGATCTGCCGTTCAAGCGGACCTTGTTCGCGATGTTCGTCGCCTCGCTCATGATTCCGGGCGTATTGACGTTCCTGCCGATGTACATGGAATTTAACGGATTGGGACTGATCAACACCTATTCGGCCCTTATACTTCCTTATACCGCGGGGGCGTTCGGCGTTTTCCTGCTCTACCAATTCTTTATCTCCTTCCCTAAGGAGATCGAAGAAGCCGCGCGGATCGACGGCGCGAACAAGTGGCATGTCTACGCGCGCATCCTGCTGCCGGCATCGGTATCCATTATGGTAACGCTCGGCATCTTCACCTTCATGGGCATCTACAACGACTTCGTATGGCCGCTGTACGCGACGACTTCTCCGGAGATGCGCACGATTACGGCCGGCATCGCTTTAATGGCGCAAGGCAGCTACACGCAGGCGTACGGCAAGCTGATGGCGATGACGACGATCGCGACTTTGCCGGTAATGATCGTATTTATTCTGGGTCAACGTTCGTTCGTCAAGGCGATCACGCAAGCGGGCGTGAAGTAAGGGAGGAGAGAGCGCGGATGGGCATGGGCGGCAAAAAAATCTACTTCGGGCTCGGGGCGGTCTTGTTGGCCGCCCTTGCGGCCGTCGCGATCGGGATGGTGAACGGAAAGATGAACGGAAACGAATCGGGAAACGCTCCGTATGCGGGGCATGGCGGCACTTTTAAGAACACCTTGGCAGGCATGGATACGCCGGATCCTAGCATCGCCTATCATGAAGGCTTCTACTACATGACGTTCACGCATAACGGCGCGGACGTCATGGTCATGAAATCCCGCACGCTGGACTTCAAACACGCGGAGAAAAAGGTCGTGTGGTATCCGCCGGTCGATACGGCTTATTCCGCCAATTTGTGGGCACCGGAGATTCAGTTCGTGCGGGACAAATGGTACATCTATTTCGCGGCGGACGACGGCGCGAACGAAAATCATCGGATGTACGCGCTTGAAGCGGATACGGATGATCCTATGGGAGATTATACCTTCAAGGGGCAGATCACGGACGAATCGAACCGCTGGGCGATCGACGGACTTGCGATGGAGCACGAGGATCGGCTTTACTTCGTATGGTCCGGCTGGGAGGGCGACGTCAACATCGCGCAGAACACTTACATCGCGCCGATGAGCGATCCGCTTACGATTAACGGTCCGCGCGTGCTGATAAGCTCACCGGATCTGGAGTGGGAGCGGGCGGGCGGACCTCCTTATATCAACGAAGGGCAAGCGATCTTGCAAAAGGACGGACGCGTGTTTCTTGTCTACTCTGGCGCGGGCAGCTGGACGCCGCATTATAGCCTGGGCATGCTGGCGCTGAAGGAAGGCGGCGATCCGCTAAATCCCGCGGACTGGGAGAAATCCGCGGAGCCGCTGATGGCGATGAGCGACGAAGCCGGCGTGTACGGCCCGGGCCATAATACGTTCGCGAAGTCGCCGGACGGCACGGAAATCTGGAACGTCTACCATGCGACAAGCGGCATCGCCGACGGCTGGGGCAATCGCCGCGCGCGGGCGCAGCGCGTGGTGTGGGGCGAGGATGGTTTGCCGGTGCTCGGCAAACCGCTGGCGCTTGATGCCGCGATCGCCGTCCCTTCCGGCAGCGGCGTCTTCCTTGCGGAGCATGCGGAGACGACGGCGGACGGCGGCTTGCTGTTCGGCAGCTTGCCGCTCGGCACGGGCGCATCCCGGCAAGCGCCGCTGCTGCTGCATTACCGCAACGCGTCCGGGACGGAAGCGACCGTGCGTCTGCAGGCTGCCGGCGGGGAGCCGGTCGAAGCGGCGCTGCCGCCGCTGGCCGAAGGCGAGACGGGATACGCGTACGCGATCCTAGGGTTCGCGGAAGGGAGCGGCAGCGTTGAGATTGGGGCGGCGGATGTAGAGGGAGCGGCGGTGAGCGCGATCGAAATTCCGCGGTACGAAGCCGAATACGCGCAGGGAAGCGGCGGCATGGTCGCCGAGGACAACCCCTTCTCGTCGGGCACCGGCGTCATGATCGGCGAAGACGGAGGTGGCGAGATTTCGTTCGGCAACGTGGGCGTGCCGGCTAACGGAACGTATACGTTGCGGATCGCGGCGAGCAATCCGTCCGGTGAGGAGATCGCGATCGCGGTAGAGGCAGCCGGCGGCTCTAAGTCCGTCAAGCTCCCGTCGACCGAACGAAGCGAATACCCGGTCGTCGAGGTCAAGCTTACGTTGCGCAAGGGGATGAATTCCATTACACTAAAGCCTGCCGCGGGAGGCGTTGCCTTCGATTATATCGACGTCATTCGTTAATGTTAAAGCGCTGGTGTCCTGGGGGGTCAACGATTGCTAAAGGCTAATGGCTTATAGTTATCGGGCTTAACGACTTATCCGCTATCGGCTTACGGACACTAGGGCCGTTATTGCCTCGTTTTTGCGCAAGCTTGAGTTCTAACGGACTCCAGAGATCTTATTAACGTCACAAGACGAGGAAATAGCTGAATTTAGGCAAATAGAGTCATCTGTGTCCGTTAGAATTCTAAAATATCGATTTTCTATCATATAACGTCCCCGGTGTCCGCTAGAAGCGGCAGCCGGTCGCCTAGGAGCGCAGTTACTGGAGTGAGCAGAAGCCGGTCTCCTGGGAGCGCAGTTAGAGGGGTAAGCAGCAGCCGTGGCAGCCGATCTCCTGGGAGCGCAGTTAGTGGGGGTAAGCAGCAGCCGGTCGCATTTATATTGCAGGTAGTCGGGTCATGCAACAGCCGGTGGCTTTCGAGAAGACTTGCCTCATAGAAACGGGGGTTCAAAGCCATGAAGGATACTAAATCAAACAAAAGCTATCGCCGCTTGGCGGCAAGTCTGGTTGCGACATGCTTGTTCGCTGCCGCGCTCGCTGGCTGCTCGGGGAACGAGGAGCCTCAGCCAAAGCCGGAGCCCAAGCGGGATGCCATCCGTCTGGATTATTGGACCCCCTTCAGCGGCGGCGACAACCAGTTTATGACGGAGATGGTGGAGAAGTTCAACGCCGGGCAGGACGAGATCGTGGTCGAGCAGACCAACTCCCGGCTCGACGATTATTATTCGCGGCTCAGAACCGCCATTCTGGCCGGCAACGCGCCGGACGTCGCCATCATTCATACGACGAGCATGCCGCAATTCGTGCAGAACGGCTATATCGAGGATTTGACCGAAGCCGCGCGAGAGGTCGGGCTCGACTGGAGCCAGTTTACGCCGAATATCCGCAAGGCTACCGAATATAGCGGGCGCTCCTATGGCGTTCCGCTCGATACGCATGCGCTTGTTATGTACTATAACAAAAAACATCTTCGCGCCGCGGGCGTGTTGAACGAAGCGACCGGGAAGCCCGTTATCGATCCCGGACCGGAGGGCTTCCGGCAATTTCTCGAAAAAATACGGGATGCCGTGCCCAGAAGCGTAGCTCCACTCGCGATGCCCAGCACGCGGATCGATTCCGTCTGGTTCTGGTGGAGCTTGTACAATCAGATGGACGGCGGCGGAGCGTTCTACGACGAATCGATGAAGACGCGGTTCGACAATCCCAAAGCGCTGGAGGCGTTGAAATTCGTGGGCGGACTCTATGATACGGGGCTCATTCCGCCGGATATCAACGATTCGTTTAAGCTGTTCCATGACGGACGGGCCGCGGTCATCATGCTCGGCATGTGGGGGACGGGAGCGTTCGAGCACGCGCCGGAGCTGGATTTCGGCGTTGTTCCGATTCCCGTCCTCTACGATCAATCGGCCGCATGGGGAGACTCCCACACGCTAGCCATTCCAACGAAGCACGGCATGACGGAAGAGAGACGCCGTGCCGCGTTGACCTTCTCCAAGTGGATGGTGGAGCATGGAGAGCTGTGGTCGCAAGCCGGCCATGTGCCGAGCATGACGAAAGTCGTGGAGAGCAAAGCGTTCACGGAGCAGGAATACCGCGGCGATTACGCCGCCGTTGCCGATTACGTCGCGTATTGGCCGAGGCACGTCAAACAATGGACGGCGATCGAATATTTGATACAGGAGTTCGAGAGGATGAACTACAAGCAGCAGACGCCGGAGCAGGCGCTAAAGAACGCGGCGCGAAGAATCGACGCGGGAGCCGGCGGGTAGGAGAGGTGACGAGAGTGATCCGAAGGCTGACGCAAGGGTTCAAAAATCAGGAGCTGGCTCGCAAGCTGATATGGATCAATTGTCTGCTCGTGCTGGTGCCGCTTGCGGCGATGGGCCTATATACGTTCGGCAGCTTCGAGAGGGCGATGGAGAAAAACGTCGGCAGCTACCAGCTCCAGACCGTCAAACAAATTACGCTCAACATCGATACGTATATGAACGAGCTGAACCGGCTGACGTTGTCCCCTTACTCCAACAAGGACATCATGACGTTTATCGGCTCGACTCGGGCCCCGGGACAGCGGCTGGAGCTGAAAGAGATCGAATCGCTCAACCTGTTCGTCTCGTCGCTCTTTATCAACGGGCGGATCGATATTATGGGTATCTCGTTGTATGGGGAGAAAGGCGCGTCGTATGTGGTATTGCCCGAAAGCCAATACGTAACGACCTACAAATTGGACGAAAGCGCGGAATGGCTGGCGCAGGCGAAGGAACGTTTCGGCCAGCCGACCTTTATTACGACGCACGAGGTGAAGGCGACGAGCGGCATGACGTATCAAGTGTTCTCCATCGCCCGCGAGCTTCGCAGCTTCGATACCGGGGAGACGCTGGGCTATATCGTGCTGGACATCGACCCCGCGACCGTGCGCCAAATTCTGCTTCAAGCGGATCCCGGCCGCAAGGAGTCGATGTACATCATCGACGGAAGCGGCAAGCCGGTCATTACGAGGGACAACACGCCGACGGCCCCCGATCTGGGCGCTCCGCAAGGCGAAGGCACGCTGCACCTGGACGGAAGCGGCGACGCGGAACGCCGGCTGGTCGCTTACGTCACCTCGGACGTGACCGGTTGGACGACGGTGAGCGCCGTCCCGGTCAAGGAGCTGATGAAGGACAGCCTCATCGTCCGCAATTCCATCGCGCTTGCCGGCTTTATTTGCATCGGGCTTGCGATTCTGATTACCGTCTTCCTAGTTTTCCGCATGACGTTGCCGCTGCGGAAGCTGAGCCGCTTGATGCGGAAGGTCGAGCAAGGCGAACTGAACGTGTCGTTCCCCGTTACGTCGGCCGACGAAGTCGGACGGCTCGGCAGCACGTTCAATACGATGGTATCCAAGCTCAGCGAGCTCGGCTACTTGCTCTACGAGACGGAGATTCGGGAGAAGGACGCTCAGATCGCCGCGCTGCAAAGCAAGATCAACCCTCACTTTTTGTACAATACGTTAGGCTCGATCAGCATGTACGCGGAGCTCGAGGGGAACCGCGAGATCGTGACGATGGCCAACAATCTGGGCAAGCTTCTTCGTTACAGCCTGAGCAGCAGGAAGGACGCCGTCACGCTGCGGGACGAGCTCGTGCACGTGAACGGCTACATGAACATTCAGAAGATCCGTTACGAAGAACGGATCGTCTTCGCGGCCAACATCGACGAGAAGGCGCTAAGCTGCAAGGTCATACCGCTGATCGTCCAGCCGATCGTCGAGAACGCGATCAACCACGGCATCGACAAGGGCGTGGGCGAAGGCCGCATCACGGTCGCGGGCAAGGAAACGGAAGGCGTGCTGACGATCGTCGTCGAGGACGACGGCATCGGCCTCGGCACGGAGGAACTGGATGAGCTGCGCGATCGGCTTCGCCACTCCAAGGATCTGGGAGGAAAGACGGGCAACGGTCTGCTTAACGTGCACAGGCGGATCTGGCTGCATTACGGAGAGCCGTACGGCTTGACGCTGGAGAGCATGCCTTATCAAGGGCTAAGGGTCATTATGACGTTGCCGGCGTTAACCGATGGCGGCGAGCAATAAGGGAGGGACAAGCGGATGCCAACAATCGTGGTGGTGGACGACGAGACGATTTTCCGGCGCGGCCTGCGCGCGATGATTGCTTCCTGGGATGCCGAATGGGAGGTAGTCGGCGACGCGAAGGACGGCTATGAGGCGTTGGAGCTGCTTCAGCGGCTGGAGCCGGATGTGCTGTTAACCGATATCCGGATGCCGAAGATGGATGGGCTTCAACTGCAGACGATCGCGCGCGAGCGGTTCCCGGAGCTGCTGTGCGTCGTGATCAGCGGCTACGAGGATTTCTCGTATGTGCAGCAATCGATGCGCAGCGGAGCCAAGGACTATATCATGAAGCCGGTGGAACGCGACGATCTGACGCGCGTGCTCGACCGGTTGAAGGAAGAGCTGCGTGCAAGAAGCGCCGCACCGTCCGCGGAAGCGCAGAAGGACGACCGCCAGCTTC
>JAQSXN010000209.1 GCA_029256665.1 Paenibacillus sp. | reverse complement strand
AACGAACGGCCGAGCAGATGTTCATCAAGGGCGTAAAAATCGATTATACGCTAGCTACCGACGGAGCTGCCGGACAACGCGGCTTCCCGATGATGACGCTGGGCAAGGAGCGCTTCCTCGTAGCGGATAGCGACTTCCGCGGGTTTGCGGGGTACGCCCACAATTACGTGAATCAATATGCTTCTTTCACGAACTCCTATATGGAATTCAGCTTCGGCGTGTATATCAATACGGCGGACTATTACATCGCGACGGGCAATACCATCATAGGCCATGCCGCGGTCAATGCCGAGAAACACGGCTTGTCGCTTCGCGCAAACAACTATGTGGCGGACAATACGATCGTCGGCATGCGCTCCGTCGTGAACGGGCTTGTCGTAGGTCACGAGAACGACGGCGAAGCCATTATGTCGGAAGCGCCGAACGGATATTTTAACTATGGCACGATCAGCTCGGCTAGCGGGCTTAACGTTACGGTAAGCGCGGATCGCGCGCTCGTCATGCCGATCGCCATGTACAGCTACCCGGCACTCCAGATCATCGACGGCACGGGGCTTGGCCAATTGCGCAAAGTAACGGGCATCTCCGGCAACACGATAACGGTCGACAGGGCTTGGGACAAAATGCCGGACAGCACGAGCAAGTGGACGCTCATAACGCCTAACGAGCATACGACCGCCTACAATAACACGATTACCGATAACGACAAAGGCATCTGGCTGTTCGGCAACGCCTACGACAGCGTAGTGGCGGACAACAGGTTCCTGGACTCCGAAGGCGTCTTCATCTGGAGCGTGAACGTGAAGAACGCGGGCGAATCCAACTTATCGCCGAACTACTTTAACCGGGTGAAAGGAAACGTCCTGACCGGGGTCTCCCAGCTAAGCAAAAACTCCGGCGTGGGCATCGCGTCGGAGCGGTTCGACAACGGCGGCGGCCATTATTTCGCCGTTCAGGCGTTCGGCAACGAATTCAGGGGCAACGACCTGACGGGCACGAACGAAACGCCGATCGGCAACAGCATCACAGAAGCGCCGTCTTACAACACCGGCATCTACATCTCCACGGCGGATATCGGCTATTACGACGGCAACAACGACGTGACGGTATCGGGCGACACGACGAACACCATCGTCGAGGACAACACGGTCCGCAACAAGGAGTATGCCGTTACATTGACCCACAGCAGCTATGGCACGGTGCTAGCGGGCAACAAGACGGCCAATGTTACCGGCAGCTTCGTCCGAGATACGGGCTCGCACAATACGCACAATGCCAATAACGCGGGAGCGGCAGCGGCCCAGTCCGCCGCAGCCGCGCCTACATTCACCCCGGCGGCCGGCGTGTACAGCGCGCCGCTAACCGTATCGATTGCTTCTTCGACATCCGGTGCGACGATCCGCTATACGACGGACGGCAGCACGCCGAACGCGAACTCGCCGATCTACAGCGCGCCGTTTACCGTAACGCCGACGCAGACCGTCAAAGCGATCGCAACCAAAGCCGGCATGCTTCAATCGGCGCTATCGACGGCCGCTTACACGACCTCGGGCGGCGGCGGCACGGTGATGCTGCAAGCGGAAAGCTACAACGATATGAACGGCATCGTCAATTTCGGCTCCACGATCGGCGATCTTCATAACGGGGATTGGATCAAGTTCAGCAACGTGAATCTGGGAAGCGGTTTTGCGACGCTGCGGACGCGTTTCACGAACGGGGATACGACGGCCAAGACGGCCGAGATCCGGTTGGACAGTCTGACGGGCACGCTCATCGGCTCGATCTCGACGCCGCCGACGGGCGGCTGGAGCAATTGGACGGAAACGACGAGCACGCTCTCCGGAGCGAGCGGCACGCACGATATCTACATCAAGTTTTCCGGCATGACCGACTTCGACTGGTTCCGGTTCGAGGATAGCGTTAGCGCTCCGACGCCGGTTACGATCCAGGCGGAGAGCTACAGCGACAGCAATAGCGTCTCCAATTACGGTACGACGATCGGCGGCTTGAACGCGGGATCGTGGGTGAAATACAGCGGCGTCAACCTCGGCTCCGGCTTCGCGACGTTGAAGTTCAGATTCGCGAACGGCGAATCCACGGCCAAGACGGCGACCGTCCGGCTAGACAACGTGAGCGGCACGCAGATTGGCACGTTCACGACGCCCGCGACGGGAGGCTGGGGCAATTGGACGGAAGGGACGACTACGTTATCGGGAGCCAGCGGCACCCACGATATTTATATTTTGTTCTCGGGCGCGACGGACTTTGACTGGTTCCGCTTCGAGTAAAGGGAGAAGAAAACGATGACAATGGCGCCCATCATGCTGCTGATCGACACTTCGATGGCGGCCGCACCTGACAGCATACGGCGTGCCGTTGCGGATATCGCGGGGAAGGGCTTCGACGCGATCGCGCTTGAATTTCGCAATTGCAGCTATAGCGAATTCGACGAGATCGGGCAGAGAGCCATGCGAACGGCGGAGGTGGAGGCTCGCAAGCACGGCCTCGCCTTCGCCAAAATCATCCCTTGGCCGGGATTGCGGCTTCTCAAGCGCTATCCCGAGGCTAGGCAGAAATGGATATGCGAGCACGAGGGTTCCATTAGAAACGGCAAGCTCGAGATCAGGCTGAACGATCCCGAGTCTGCCGGGCATATCGAGATGCGGCCGGTATACGAGGGCATCGCCAAAGCGTTTCTCGTTTCGCGGGAAGCGGGAATCATTCGGGAAACAAGAGATATTACCGCGGAGTTACGGGATGTCTCCCTGGCCATAACGAGCCGTTCCGTTCTTAGCGGAACGTATGGCATGGACGGCGAAGTGCTGCTGTATGCGTCCTACTCCACCGATTACCCCGATTACGCGAGTCCTGCCATGGCCGAGTCCATTGACGAGACGCTAGCTTGTTATCGTGGAATGAAGCTTGACGGCTTCGCCATCGACGAATTCGGGTCCGGCAGCAAGAAAGAGGATGTCTGCCTGGGCGGAACGGCTTTTTTGGATGCTTTTCGCCAGAGGTATGGCTATGACTTTCTCGATCGGATCTATCTGATGAAGCACGAATCGGCGGAGGAGAGCTCGGGCAACCTTCGATTCGATTATTACAATCTGACGATGGAGCTGACTTACCGGATCCAGCGGTTGGTGAAGGAGCGTTATGAAGCGCAGCACGGTCAAGCCTCCTTTATCGGCTTCCACAGCACGTGGTGGGGCGAAGGAAACTCCGGCGATCTGTGGGCGGGCAATATCGACTACTTTAAGCTGACGGATAATTTAAGCGGCGGGTTTGTCGATGCCCAATACGACGCGGAGCGGACGATGCTCTCCATGACGATGCTCGCGGAGTCGCTTGCGAAATATTCGGACAGCGGCCTGGCGTACAACATGTGCTGGGATCGCGAGCCGACCGCCGGGAAGATGACGTATTACCATCGCTTGCTCGCCGCCCGCAACGTGCGCTGGGTCGCCCATGCCTACGGGCATTCCGGTCCGTTCGGCCCCGGCTATCCGCATCACTCGACATGGGAGACGGCGGGGCGTTGCGTCGCCATGCAGAGAGCGATGCAGCGGTTCGTCGGCCAAGCGGTCAGCCGTCCGCGGGTCGCGATGATGTACGCATGGGAGTCGGTCGCCCATCGCAACGATCCGTTTATGCATTATCACCGCCTGAGCATGAAGGCGCTTCTGCATAAGCTGATGCTGCGTCACGTGGAGATCGACGTCGTGCCTACTTTCGAAGAAGAGATTTCGCGCTACGACGCGCTGATCGTGCTTTGGCCGGCGATGTTGCCGGAGGCCACATGGGAGAGGGTAAGACGTTACGGCGGAATGTCCGGGAAACGTCTGATCTTTATCGGTCCGCCCGCGGCTTGCACGACGGAGGGCAGGGATATTGCCGCCGAGTTTGCGGAGCTTACGGGAACGGCGATTCGTGGCGGTGACCGTGGAAATGGGCGTGGCTCCGAAGCGCCTTTCGAAGTCGACTATACGGGCGAATACGAATATGTGGCTTGGGACCTATGGTTTACGAACGAACGGATCCCGATGAAGTGCTTTCCGCTATCTATCGCCAACGGGGCTGGCGATGCCAAGGTGAAGATCAGGCATGACGATCTGGCCATCGCGGTTCGAAGAGGCAACGTCGATTATTATGCGTTCGAGCTGCCGCTTACGCCTTATTGCGAATCTCTGCTGCATGAGCTGGAAGCATACAAGGAGCTGCGGTTGCCGCCTAACGTGCTCTCCAAAACCTCGCATGACGATGACGGGACCGTATTGACATTGATGCCGCGACTAGGCGAGGAGTTAAATCTGTCGTTCCGCTATGCGGGCATCGGATTCGAGATTCGCGGCGGCGGTCTGATCGGCCTTCGGATCGCGGACGGACGTTTGACGGCGGCGATCGGCGAGGAAGGGGCGGAGCTGTACGCGAACGGCGAGCGGGTAGACGATTCGTTGTTCGAGCGGCTTGCTAGGCTGTCGCCCTGAATTTGCAGCTCAAAGCTTAATAAATAACAAAATAGGCTTCTCGCGAGTTCAGGCCGAACTTTGCGAGAAGCCTATTTTATTTAAAAGACATTGACGATAACCCAGCCTGCACAATCCTGTTCAATTATTGTGTATTCGAAATTATTGTTTATTGCTGGCGCCTATATACAGGCATATAGTCTAGGTTATCAACTATTACTTATTGTTATGGAGGAATCTCGATGCGCAATTCCTGGCAGCACATTTTGGATGAGCTTGGGATGGATTCGACATTTGATGCTATTCGTGATCGAATCCGCCCCAAGATATTCGATCATTTGATACGAAAGGAAAAGGGACATACCGAGGAGGTTGCCCGCCTTGACTATTGTCATGCGGGAAGAGAGTCCTCCGTTTATTACGCAGCTTCCGTCAGCCTCGGCAAGATGGACGAAAACGAGGGGCTTTTATTATTGCTTGAGCTTGAAAAGCTGCAGGTGCGGGATGCCGAACATCCGCAATTCGGAGGGTTTCGGTGGTACAGGGAAGAGACTCGAATCGACGATACGAATGCCGCGTTTTTTATCATGGCTCCGTTGGCAACCCTATCGTTAACCGCGAGCGAGAATATCCCGGGCTCCCATCTATCCGTGATCAAGCGGATGGCGCAAAGGGCCGTTAATTGGTTTGCGCACGAATGCGCCCATCCAAAGCTGTTTTATCCAAACAAGATCATGAGCGATGGCTCCTTGCTTCTGGCCCTTTCCGTTCTGTTGGATGATGAAGAAGGCAGAAGGAATGCGAAGCGGTTCTTCTTGCGCTGGGAGGAGTACACGACTAGACGAGGATGGGGCTGGGGCGAGAATAATAGCGCGATCTATCTGAAAATCATGTTGGATGCGTTGCAATTGGCTTTACGGGCCTGGAACGGCAGCGAGCCTGAGCTGGAGTTCGCGATACGGGCACGGCGGAACGAATTGTTGGACTATGTCAGATTTCATGAAGGCAGGGAATTCGTTCCTTCGATTCGCTCGTACAATTTTGAAGGCGACGTGATCAAGAGATCGGTTGTGAATTGGGTGGCGGGCATACGCATATGGGAAGAAGAAACGGTTAACCAAACGGAGGCGCTTGTTTTAAGCGTGCTTCTGTATGAAGAATTGCTGCCCGAAGAAACCTCGCTTGTGTCCACGCAGCCTTGGGAGCTCCTCCCTGCCTATAATCAGCTTCCGGTGCCGCGGACCAGGGCGGAGCGACTGTTCGACGACGCCTACGCTTACACATGGATTGGGAAGCAGTGTCGGATCGGCAGCATAAACCGGTTTCCGATCATGCCTGGCTGCTATCAATGGCCCAAATGGGGACTCGGCTGGCAATCGATGCCGGTGAGCTTCTTGATTGAAAACGAGCAGGTTTCGTTCCTGCGATTTAAGGTAAAGGTCAATAACGCCGTGCGCTCGCATCTCTCTCGCGATTACAATGAGTCTTATCTCAACCCGGCGTTGTTCCAGGAGGATTGTCTGCCGGAGATAGAGACGCGTTGCGCTCAGCAGGATCATGTCCTGATCGTGCACAGAGAGATGAAGCATCTGGCTAACCGTGCGTCGGAGATAACGGACGAGTGGTTCATTCAGAGGTTCCAAGGGAAGGTTCATCAACTTAAAGGCAACAATCGCGTGCAGTGGACGCGAACGTCTTCCGTCACTCACTCGGTATCCCGGAAGGAGGAAGCCGTCAGCGTTCCATGGACGGTAATCGAATATGCCTCATGTTACGCGGCCATATTGCCTCTGGGTTATATCGCTTATGGTCAGGAGCCTCAAACCTCGGATATTGAAGTCGCGAGCGCGGATGGAACCCTTACGCTTTCGCGTATTTGGTATCGGGGGGATGAGAGGATGTTGCGGCAGCATCGGCTTGATCATGCCTGGGTGGTCATCATGATCGACGAGAAACCAGACTTGGATCAGTTGCAGAAGCTTCTGGATCAATATGAGATCCAGGACAAGCGGTTAGCCGATTATGAAGTTCCCCGGAATGATCAGTTTATGATTCGGGAAATTACGGTGAAGCAGCCGAACGGCAGTACGGTCGCGCTTAGAGTTGATCCATACCAATAAGGAGGACTCGTCCATGGGTAGTTCTAGTTCAGCGGATACAATGGAACTCATCGACAAAGTGATCGATCAGCTTAAGCGGCTGAAAGGCGGCGCGGTGGATGAAAGCTGTCCGATCGGGATCATTTCCATGGATAATTGGGAGTGGCCGCAGGGAGTAGGTTTATTTTCGCTCTATTTGTTTTATAAGGAAACGGGACGGCAAGACATTCTGGAATACTTATGTACATGGTTCGATCAACAGATCGGCAAGGGATTGCCGGATAAAAATATTAATACAATGTGCCCGTTGCTAACCTTGACGTATCTGTACGAGGAGGTCGGGGATGAACG
>JAQSXN010000208.1 GCA_029256665.1 Paenibacillus sp. | reverse complement strand
CTTGCCGCTTTGGAGATCCATACTTGCATGGATCGCGGATCGGCCCAAAGCTTTACTTGCGCGTCCGCTTCCGCTCCGCTTGCTCCCAGCGGCGCAGCATAGGGTATGGATCGAATGCCCATTCCAGCAAGCCGCGGTCGCTGTAGACGCCGTAATGGAGATGGGGCGGGAACTTGCCCGAAGTGCCCGGCTTGCCGTAGCCGGAGCTGCCGACCCAGCCCACGACCTGGCCGGCGGTGACGATATCGCCGACGCCAAGCGTCTTGTCGAAGCCGGACAAATGCGCGTAATAGTGATAATGGTTGTTCAAGTCGCGAATGCCGATTCGCCAGCCGCCGAATTTGTTCCAGCCCTTGATCTCGATGATGCCGTAGCACGTGCTACGGACGGGGGTGCCGTGTCCGGCAAACAAGTCCGTTCCCTCATGGCTGCGTCTGCCTCCCCAACCTCTCCGATCCCCCCATGTATCCTTGTACGAATACGTGGCGCCGAGCGGCAGGGGAAAGGCGTGTTCGAACAAATCGAGTTTGCCGAAACGCTTGTAGATAGCGGCGAATTGCTGCACGCGCTGAACGGCGCGGCTATTATGGTAATAGTCCCATACGCCGGACGGGAAACGCTCGTCCGTCGTTCCGCTCGCACCCATATAGGCGATGAGCGAATACAACAAATCGAAATCGTTATCCCTCTCCGCGACGCCGTTGCCATCGCCGTCCTTGCCGATTCCCTTAAAGAAGGAGATGGAGACTGGCGAGCTGTCGTCGAAATCCGGATTGAGCGACCCCGCCCAACGCTCCGGTTCAACGAACACGCCGGCGATTTGCCCCAGCATGGGATGCGCCTTCGGCTTGGCTTTGGACATGGAGCGTTCGTATTGATCCACCGCCGCGATCCATGACCAATCGACGTTCGTCACGCTGCTGAGTTTATCGTACAGGTCCCTTCGCTGGTCGAAGGGGTTGGCGGTTGGCGCCTCCTCGGCGGCGGCGTGCGCTTGCATCAGCCGTACGTCGGAAACGGAGGCGGCGCCGCCCGAATGAAGATTCTGGCGGACCGCAGCGGCCCCGACCGCCGCAGGCGTTGCGAGCAGCGACGCGGCTACGACCAGCGCGGTGATTGGAATTAATGCTTTCAAGTACGTCCCACCCTTTCGGAAGCATCAGGTCAATAAAAACACTGAAAATCGAACTATTTGAACGCGCACATAAAGATATGTTTTGCAGAACGACCGTTTTTATCCACGGGGATCTTGCTTGGCGAACGCGAGAGCGGCATGCGATAATCGATACCGGATCGAGATGGGTAACATTCCTATAAACTATGGATCGCGCACGATTCTTGTCAGGCTTGTCATTACTTTTTGCTTGCGCGGCGTGTTATAATGGTGGCAATGCCGTAAACTTACAAGATTACGCGAAAGCAGGGAACCTACATGAGTGAACGCAACAAACGCGAGAAACTGCCGAAGCCGGATTGGCTCCGCATTAAGCTGACGACCGACGGCAACTATGCCGAAATCAAAGAAATGATGCGCGGCAAGACGCTGCATACCGTATGCGAGGAAGCGCGTTGCCCGAATATATACGAATGCTGGTCTAATCGAACCGCCACCTTCATGATTCTGGGCGACATCTGCACGCGCGCTTGCCGATTCTGCGCGGTCAAGACGGGCATGCCGACGGAGCTGGACACTCAAGAGCCGGAGCGCGTAGCCGAAGCCGCCGAACAGATGGGACTGATGCACTGCGTCGTCACTTCCGTGGCGCGCGACGATCTGGCCGACGGGGGAGCCTCGATATTCGCGGCTACGATCGCGGCGATCCGCAAGCGGCTTCCGTTCTGCCGCGTCGAAGTGCTGATCCCGGATTTCATGGGCAACTGGGACGCGCTGCAGGTCGTCATGGACGCTAATCCGGATATTCTGAACCACAATATCGAGACGGTCGAACGTTTGTCCGACCGCGTCCGCGCGAAAGCGAAATACAAACGTTCTTTGGAGCTGCTGAAGCGCGCCAAAGAAATGAAACCGAAAATCCCTACGAAATCGAGCATCATGCTTGGAGTAGGCGAGCAATACGATGAGATTATCCAGGCGATGGACGATCTCCGCGCGGTGGACTGCAACATTCTCACGCTTGGACAATACTTGCAGCCAACGCCGAAGCATCTTCCTATCGAACGTTACGTACATCCGGACGAATTCGCCCAGCTCAAGATCGCGGGCAAAGAACGAGGCTTCCGCCACGTGGAGTCGGGACCGCTTGTACGAAGCTCTTACCATGCGCACGAACAGACGGATTCCGCGCAAGCGGCCATGGCCGAGGAACAATCCGGACTTCTCCAGGGCGGGGATGCCGGCCATGGTCTCGAGTCTTCGGGATCTTGCGCAAGCGCGGCCGCCGGCGCGCTGGCCGGAGCTAATTAATCGACGCTGAAGCGGGGTGGAACAATGGCATTAATTCATATCGGAGGCAAGTCGTACGAGCTCGTGCTCGAGAATCGCAACGGGTGGAATCCCGAGGCGTTCCGCAATCGCTATAGCGAGGTGCTGGAGCGTTACGACTACATTATCGGAGACTGGGGCTACAACCAGCTTAGGCTCAAGGGATTTTTCCAAGACGGTCACCAGAAGGCAAGCAAAGACAGCTACTTCTCCGGCATTTCGGATTATATTAACGAATATTGCAATTTCGGCTGCGCTTATTTCATCTTGGAGAAGAAACAAGGGACGAACCGCGAGCCCGAGGCCGACGATCTGGATTTGAGCTACGAGCCGGATGCGCCTCGTCTGCAGGGCTACGATTTGCGCGCTGCCGTCGAGTCCGCTGCCGCTTCTACCGCTTCGGAGACGGAGCAATCCACGGTTATCGCAAGACCGGGCGCCAGAAAAGATTCGTACGGCGGCGCGCGCCATCGCAGCAACCAAAGCCACGGTCATGGCGGCAGGGGCAAGCAACAGCATGCCCCCGCCAAGCAGCAGGAGGGGCAGACCGCCCCAATAGAAGGCGAAGAGGGCAAACGCCGCGACCAGCCGTTCCGCAAAAACAATCGTAACCGGCAACACGACCATCGCGGCAAGAAGCCGGTCAAGATTGCCGCGAACGAATCGGCCGCCGGATCGGAAAACAACCAAAAGCCGCAAGCTTAAATTCGAGAGAACCTTATATCGCGGCAACAAAAAGACGCCGGGCAGCTTCGCAAGGAGCCGTCCGGCGTCTTTTTGTACAAATATAGGCGTTAGCACATCCAACTGGTGCATTATGGCATAGGTTTATGCTACATCCGGGCGTCCTCGCATCAAATGGTGCATTATAGTATAAAATTATGCTACATTCGGGCGTTCTCGCATCAACTGGTGCATTTCGGGAATATCCGTTTACCTTTTTGAACCTGTCTTTATTAAGTCATATCGATAAAGGCTTCGCGCACCCGATTCCAGAATGTGAACGCCCTGTATCGCGGGAAGGTGACTTTGCGGGTAGAGACGCTGCAGCGGATAGAGCGGATATCGCCGAACATCATGTTGACGTGATCGACGCTAAGCTGGATGCGCTGCTCCTTCTTGGACAGAATATCGCAATGATGGTGCTTGGGCAACAGGACGGACGAGCCGAGCGTTCGGAATACCCGATTGTTGATGGATGCGATCTCGGCGATCTGCAACGATTCGATGGACGGATGAACGATGGCGCCGCCCAAGCTTTTGTTATAGGCCGTGCTCCCGGACGGGGTGGAGATGACAATGCCGTCGCCGCGGAACATCTCGAACAGCTCGTCGTTAATATTGATCTGCGCGACCAACGTGCCGTCTACGCCCTTAAGCGTAAATTCGTTAAGCGCCAGATAGTGGAACGTGTCCGTGCTCGTCTCCACCTCGATCTGCGCGAGAGGATAACGGACCAGTCTTGGCGTTTCTTCCGCCATCAATCGGACTAGCTCCTCCAGCTCGTCCGCGTTCCAATCCGCGTAGAAGCCGAGATGCCCCGTATGGATGCCGATGAAAGCGACGTCGGCAATATGATCCACGTGTTTGTGGAAAGCCTGGAGGAGCGTGCCGTCGCCGCCGATGGATATGACGAATTCGGGTTTCTCTTCATCCAGAACGAAACCTCTATCCGATGCCAAGTCATGGAATTGCCGGACCAGTGATTTGGACACCGGGTCTCCTCTATCGATTACGGCGTATTTCAAGTCGCGTTCTCCTTCCGAACAGTCAGTCGTACTTTGATGATAGCCCAATTCGACTTTCATTTCAACGATATGTCACGGAGCGAGCCATCCCCAGAGAAGATAAACCAGAGCTGCGGCCAAAAAACCGTGCAGCAATCTGGCCATAAAGAACGGCCGATACCGCATCGTCGTCCGGCTAATCAAGCTCGCGACTTGCGCGTGAACCGACAACCCGGCCCACGACAGCACCCATGCGGCAATCGCGGCCTGATGCATGAGACCGGTCCCGGCCATGCCGGCGGCGCGGGAGCCAAGCGTAACTTCGAAGAGACCGTAGACGGATGCGTCCGCTAGAGCGGGCGGCAGACCGACGATTCCCATGACGAGCCTGAGTCCCTCCGCAAGCGCGGATACGAGTCCCGCATGCGTAAGCAACTCCATCACGACGGAAAAAAATACGACAAGTCCGCCTACCACCATCATCAGTTTCAGCGCGGACTGTACGGAGTCCTGTAGCAGCTTGCCGAGACTTCGTCCGTCAAGCAGCCTAGCCTCGTGCATGGCATGCAGCGCGGCGTAGAGACGGCTTCTCGTCCTTCTCTTCCGCTGGATAGGAGAAAGCTGGGAGGAAGTGAAGGAAGCGTGCTCCCGATCGCCGGGAACGATCGTTTGCTCGGCACGGTCCTCCCGCGAACCGTGGAACCGCATCAGCAAACCAATCGCGAAGCCGCTGCCGTAATGGGCCGCCGCGAGCAACGGGGCCAAGGCAACGTTATGGAAAAAACCGACGGACACCGCGCCGATCAGGAATATGGGGTCGGAAGTTGTCGTAAAAGCGACGAGCCGCTCGCCTTCGTTCCGCGTTATCAGTCTCTGTTCCCAAAGTTGGGACGTTAGTCTCGCGCCGACGGGATAGCCCGACATATAACCCATGGCGACAACAAACCCTCCGATGCCGGGAATGCGGAACATCGGACGCATGAACGGATCCAGCAGCTTGCCGAGAAAATGGACGATGCCGAGTCCCAGCATCAATTCCGATATGACAAAAAACGGGAACAACGCCGGGAATAGCACCTGCCACCAGATCGACAGTCCCCGCAGCGAGGAATACAACGTTTCGTTGGGATAAACAGCCATGAGCAGCGCGATAAACAAAGCGGTCATCGCCGTCAGGGACAAAGGATGAATCATCGCGCGAAGCATCATGTACCTCCTTCACGGGGAGGCCTGTACGGACTCCTTACCTACATATATGTTAAGAGGTGGACATCCATAACTATTGCAGAATGTTACAGGAACATTACAGTTTGTAAACGCTTGCGAAATCGGTTTATAACGGCATTATTTATGGTACAATAGAATCATCCCTACACGCTTGGAGTGATGATCATGAGTATTATCGCCGGCATCCTAGTCTGCGCTTTTGTCTACGTCATCAGGGAGTCCATCGCGGCGCCAACCGAAGAGGAATACGAAACGTAATCTGGAGATGCAACATGTTATAAGTCTTTAGTCCCGCGTTTGCGGGCTTTTTTTTGTCCCCAAGAATAATGATGATGTGATATAATTCTAATTACCTACAGTTTGGAGATGCATATGACGATGAATAGGAATATAAGCCTTTATGAAGCAATCGGAGAAGCACAGGGTCTTAGGACTATAGTCGAAGCGTTTTATCCGAAGGTGCAAGCTCATCCTTTGCTGGGACCGCTGTTCCCGGAAGACATTCATCCGGTCATGGACAAGCAGTTCATGTTCCTTTCGCAATTTTTTGGAGGACCTAGCTTGTACTCCGACGAATACGGGCATCCCATGATGCGGGCCAGACATCTGCCCTTCCCGATCACCAGGCAACATGCAGACGCATGGCTCTCTTGCATGCGCGGCGCGCTTCAGGAGAGCGGTTTGTCGCAGGATCTGCAAGATATTGTGATTGAGAGGTTATCGGGTCCCGCGTACCATTTTGTGAACACATCTGAATAGGAGACGTGATTCTTCATGGAACCGCTATACGAGTCTAAAGTTATTTGCATCTGCTGCGAAACGACATTTACAACATCTAAGGTTCGACCCAGTTTCAAGAGAGCATCGCGGATGGATTCGGATTTTTGCGGTTACTATGACAATGGCGTCAATCCCGATTTTTACGTCGTGCGCGTATGCCCGAGCTGCGGATACGCCTCGACGGAGAATGGCTTCAATCATCTGAACGATAAACAAAAGATAGGCTATTACGAGCGAATCGGGGCGAGCTGGCAAGGGCTTGCCTATAGCGGAGAAAGAACCGCGGAGCAAGCGATGGAGACATACAAACTTGCTTTGCTCACAGCGCAGTCGACAGGCGCCGCGGATCGGGTTATCGCGGGACTGCTGCATCATATCGCCTGGTTATATCGTTACGAGGGCGACGAGAAACAGGAGAGGAAGTTTCTGACCTTCGCTCTTGACGCGTACGTTCGGGTATACGAGCTGGAAGGAATCAGCTTGAACAATGCCAGGCTGATGTTTCTGATCGGGGAATTAAACAGGCGAATCGGAGAAAGACATGAGGCCGTGAAGTGGTTCTCGCGCGTCGTGTCCGACAAATCCATCATGGATGCTGCGATGATTCGCGCATGCCGCGAGCAGTGGCAGCTTGTCCGCGAGGAGATGGGCAGTTCGTCGATGGCGGGCGGAGGAAGCGAGAAGGCGAGCACGGCGTAAAGCATGCCTGGCTTGGCTGCGCGAAGTCGCTTCGATTAGGTGATGCGGGAGTTTTCTGCCCCGAGCG
>JAQSXN010000207.1 GCA_029256665.1 Paenibacillus sp. | reverse complement strand
ATGCCGTGGGGATCCTTCAGCAAGGCGCCTTTGTGGAACAGCAGCGCGCAATATTCTTTGAACCCGTGGATAAGCACGACGTTCTTGTCCTCATACATATAGCAGGGATGCATCCACTTGATGTCCTCGGTCAGCTCGCAGCCCAGAACGATTTCTCTTAACGCCTCGAATTCTTCCTTCCACTGCTTGGCCTTTTTCATAAATCCATCTACTTTGCGACTTTTTCTATCGTTTGTCATGAAAAGGAACACTCCTTGTCGACTAATATCAAGCAAGATGATTTGGAATTTCTTTCATTATTATGCCATATCCCGCGATAAACCTTCAATTCATCGTTATTTCGGTGCCGTTCCTCCAGATGCCAAGGCATAAAAAACGGCAGTCTAGACCGAAGTGGTCCAAGACTGCCGCTGCTGCTTGCGTATAAAGTTCGCGCTTCACCCTACAGCGCCTTGTCGTCCACGCCGTCCAGCCATGCCTCGATGGTGCCGATGACGGAGGAGACGCAGCCGTTCTCGAACGGCGAGATAAGACCGGCCGCGCTTGCCAGCTCCGTGAAGGAGAGGCTGCCGCCGAGACGGCATAGGCCGAGGTAGTCGTTCCATGCGGCCTCGCGGTCCTCGCGCGACTTCTTCCAGAATTGGAACGCGCAGATTTGGGCCAGCGTGTAGTCGATGTAATAGAAAGGCGAATTGAAAATATGGGCTTGCTTATGCCAGAAGCCGCCCGCCGCCAAGTAATCGTTGTCCGCGTAGTCGCGATGCGGCAAGTACTTGGACTCGATCTCGCGCCATGCTTGCTTGCGCTCCGCCGGCGTAGCGTCCGGATTGGCATATACGTAGTGCTGGAATTCGTCTACGGTGACGCCGTACGGGATGAAAATCAGCGAGCTGGCCAGGTGTTGGAAACGGTATTTGTCCGCGTCCTCCTTGAAGAAGTTCTCCATCCACGGCCAAGTCAGAAATTCCATGCTCATGGAATGGATCTCGCAAGCTTCATAGGTTGGGAACGCGTATTCGGGCACTTGATATCCGCGGCTCTCGAATACCTGGAACGCATGCCCCACCTCGTGCGTCAGCACGTCGATATCGCCGGAGGTGCCATTGAAGTTGGAGAAGATGTACGGCGCCCTATGCTCGCTAATGTACGTGCAGTAGCCGCCGCCTTGCTTGCCTTTCTTCGCGACGAGATCCATCAGCTCGTTATCCTGCATGAAGCGGAAGAACGCGTCGGTTTCCGGCGACAGCTCCTTGTACATGCTGGCGCCGCCGGCCACGATCCAGTCCGGGTCTCCCTTCGGCGTCGCGTTGCCGGACAAGAAGGCGAGGTTTTCGTCGTAATAGAGCAGCTGGTCGACCCCAATCCGTTCTTGCTGGCGCGCCTTAAGCTTCGTGGCCACGGGAACGATATGCTCCAGCACCTGATTGCGGAAGTTCGCCACCATGCCGGCGTCGTAGTCGGTACGGCTCATGCGGGCGTAGCCGAGCTCGACGAAATTGGCGAAGCCGAGCTTCTTCGCGATGCGCGTGCGCACCTTCACCAAGTCGTCGTAGATGCGGTCGAGCGTCGTTTCGTTCTCCGCCATGAAGCCGGAGGATGCTTCGGCGGCGCGTCTGCGCATGTCGCGGTCGGTGGATTGCTGGAACGGTCCGAGTTGGGCGAGCGTGCGTTCTTCGCCTTCGAACGGGATTTTGGCGGAAGCGATCAGCTTCGAGTACTCCGTCGTCAGCTTGTTTTCCTGTTGGAGATCCTCGATCACCTCTGGAATAAACGTCTTAAGCGACAGCTCGGCAAGGCGGAACAGCTGCCGTCCCCACTTGGCTTCGAGCTCCGTACGGAACTTGGAGCCGGTGAGCGCGCGATAATAGTCCGTCACGAACTCTTGCACGACCGGACCGTTTTCGTCGAAAAAATCTTGCTCGGCCTTATAGAACTCGTCGTTCGTATCAATGGAGTGGCGGATGCTCGCGATCGTCTGCATCGTATCGAATTCGCTGCGGAGCTTATTCATGCCCGTCATCGCCGCGTCCTGTTTCTCATAGCTGTCCGCCGCCGCAAACCCGCTCAGCAGCTCCTTGAATTTCGCCTCGAACGCCTTTACGTCCGGTCTCTCGTATGTATATTCGCTAAATTTCATGAACTCGGCACCGCCTTCGCGTAGGATTCAGACACTCATCCATTATACCCCAATCCGATAATCAAGTGCAGGTTCGGAGTGGCTAGACTGATGATGTTCGGCTCCTCAGGTCATTCCACAAGAAAAGCCGCCTCCAAGCATTTCGCTTCGAGACGGCTTCGATCCTGGCCGAGAGCTACATATTGTTCTCCACGCTATGCGCGCTGCTGAGCAGCGCGCCGTCGCGGATCAAACGCTCCTGCAGCCGCGCGATGTTCAGCTCGGCCGGCGTCACGCCCTGCGCGACGGCCATGCCCGCGGCCGTGCCGGCGGCTTGGCCCGTCGCCATGCAACTAGGCGTAAGCCGCGTCGTCGCGAGCGCTTCATGCGACGTCGAGATGCAGCGCCCAGCCGTAAGCAAGTTGGCGATGCCTTTCGGAAGAAGGCAGCGGTAAGGGATATCGTAGGCGCCGTCTCCTTGCACCCAAGCCGCCTGCACGCCTTTGCCGGACGGATCGTGAATGTCGATGGGGTAGCCGCTGCGCGCGATACAATCGTCGAACGAACGCCCGCTGATGACATCGTCGACTTGCAGCGCGTATTGGCCGTCGATTCTGCGGGATTCGCGAACGCCGATCTGCGTGCCGACGGAGGAGATGGACGCGTTCTCGAAGCCCGGCAAATGGCGGGTCATGAAGTCCGCGACCAAGCGGACCTGCTTCCTTCCCTGGATCTCGCCCTCCGTCAGATCCTCCAGCTTCGTGGAATCCAGTCCTTGCACGCGGGTCGTGTTGACGAGCACCTCGTCCGGTCCCGGGCCGGTGAAGAACAATACTTGGTCGCGGTTGATCGGCAGGTCGGCTTCTTGCCAATGCTTGAAGTAGCCCAGCACGCCGGAGAGCGGCAACTGCTCCAGCTCGTCGAACGGCGTCTTCTTGTAAAACTCGTCCGGATGTTCGAGCATATAGCGCTTCACCTTGGCGAGATCGACGCCGCGCATGCGGAATTTCATCGTCATCGGCTGCGTCAAGCTGTCGCCGTCGCGTCCTTGCAGGCAAGGCACGCCGGCGAGGTAGGCCAGATCGGCGTCGCCCGTCGTATCGACGAACTGCTTCGCCTTTATTTCGTATTTGCCGGATTTGGTGGCGAGCTTGACCGCGACGATCCGGTCGCCTTCCACGACGGCCTCGTCCATCAGGCTGTGAAGCAGCACCTGCACGCCGGCTTCGCGCAGCATGTCGACGATCAGCACCTTGTAGACTTCAGGGTCGTAAGGGGTAATCGTACGCACGAAGCCGACCGTATCCCGCACATGCCCCGGCGAAGCGTTCTCCGCCATGAGGCGGTCGACGATTTCTTGCGCCGTTCCCGCGATGACCTGCTTGCCCTCCACGGTGTGGAACGTCATCCATGGGTATACCAGCGCCGCCGTCGACATGCCGCCGAGGAAGCCGTACCGTTCGATCAGCACCGTCTTCGCGCCGCTTCTTCCCGCCGCCAATGCCGCATTAATGCCCGCCGGCCCGCCGCCGCATACCACGATATCCGCATCCATTCTGTTCATTCCCGACCCCTCCTCCGTAAACTACTCTCATTATAGAAAGAGGAGCACTACTAAAGTAGTTTAAATTTAGTTTAAAATAGAGAGGAATAGGCTGCTGCCGCGTCGAGTCGGCGGCTGTCAGGAGACGGAGGGATGACCTTTGGGATCTCGCAAATCGGTTACGCTTCACGACTTGTCGGCGGAGCTCGGCTTATCCATACAGACGATATCGAAGGCGCTAGGCGGCAAACCCGGCATGTCGGAGGAGACGCGCGCGAGGATCGCGCGCACGGCGTACATGCGGGGATACTTGACGGTGGCGCAGGCGAGGGAGCTGGCGAGCCGAGGCATCGCGCCGTATCCGACCTTCCAGCTGCGGTTCGCGCTGATCCAATCCCGCGAGTCGACCAATTACAACAGGGCGCTGGCCGAAGGGCTGCGGCAACGGCTGGGGCTGCTCGACCATCGGTTGGAGCGCCATACGCTGGACGCCGACTTGTCCGACCGTGACTTCGAAGCCTGGCTGGAGGAGCACGGCTTGCCGTCGGCGGACGGCTTGTTTATCGCGCCTCGTCTCATGTCGGACACGATGGAGCGCAAGCTGCTCGCGCTGCCGCCGCCCAAGGTGCTCATCAACTATCCCAAAGCGCTGTCGAGGCTCGACAGCGTGATATGGGATGTGTACGAAGCGGTCTGCATGGCTGTCGACCGTCTGGTTCGGCTGGGACATAAGCGCATCATGTACGTGGGGGATATCCATAGCCAGCGAGGTTTCGTCCGGCGTTGGCAGGCGTTCCAGGAGATGATGGGGGAGCATGGGCTGGAGTGCGGCTTGGCCGCCCAACTGACCGGAGAGTGGGATGCGGCGGCTTTGCGGGACAAGCTGGCGGACGAGCGCCCGACCGCCTTGATCGCCGGTATAGACGAGGACATCGAGAAGCTGTTCGGCGCGTTGTCCGAGCTAGGGCGCCGCGTGCCGGAGCAGCTGTCGGTCATCGGGCTCGCCAACGGTCCCGTGCCTGCGGTGCCGGAGCTGAGCCGGCCGCTCTTGCTCATCGGCGAGACCGGCTACAGGGCGGCGGACAAGCTGCTGTGGCGTCTTGCCAATGGGAGCGAGCCGTGGGAGCATATCCGCATTGCGGGTCCGTTTTACGAGGGGGGAACGGCGATTCGCCTCAATGGGTAAGGTGCGGCCCGTCGCCGTGCCTGCCGCCTGGGTAGGTGTGCTGCTGCATCACGACCCGATAGAGCCCGCCGCCAAACCCGAGCAGCAGAATCTAACGGTTGCGACGAGGCTGTCGATTCATTGTGGACAGAGCACATTTGAATCAAAAGCTGTTCGTAACGGACTCCAAGATCGCTATTTCGCGAAAATGAGGCCAGCTCGCTTTGTAACGGACCGAGATGCCCTTATTGACGCCAAAACCGCATGAAACCGACGGTAATGCACCGTATAACGGCATATCAGTCCGTTAGATTATCAATATCGTGGAAAAGCCGACTATAGTGACTCTGCGGTCCGTTAGCAAAACCCAGAACGTTTCAGCCTAGTTGCACATTAAATCGACAGCCTCGTGGCAACCGTTAGAGGTTTGATGCCGGATGCAGTCTGCGTTAGAGTCACAACAACACGCTCATTCCGCTATCCCCACCTCTTCGATTGCAAGCTCCGCTCCAATAGCAACAACGCCGAGCTTTCGTGTTCCTTGATTCCCGCAAGAAGCGGGATCATGCCTTCCGCATGTTCGCGTTTGCGTTCGATCGGCCATTCCTCCGATTGCTGGAAGGCCTCCTTCAGTCCTCTCGATTCTTTGAGACGGCGTACGTAGGCAGGGAAATCGAGCTCGCCCGAGCGAGCCAATCGCTCCGTCTCCGTCATGTGGACGCGAAGCGCGGCCGCTCCCGCGACCTCGTCCGGCAGCGCATGCTCCGCCAACGACCGCCAGAGCGCGCCGGAGGCTTCGAACCGGGCGGCGGCTTCGTGCAGCGCCTCTTCTCCGATCTGCTCGCCCATGCGCCGCAAGAAGGATGCGTATGCTAGTCGGAACGCGCACCCGTCCGTATTGCGCACGATGTGCTGGACCGTGGAGTGCAACGTCTTGGTCCAATGCCGCTGCCGCCCGAACAGCGCCATCCAGCTCTGCTTGTCCTTCGACTTGATCCGCTCGGCCCACTTGTCGAGCGCGCTGATGCCGAAGTTGTTCATTCTCGGATTGTTGGCGCTTGCGATGCAGCGTTCGATGCCTTGGCGCGACGCCTGCGCGATCATTTCCGGAGAGACTCTGTAGTTTGGCCCCGCCTCAAGCCCCTTCACATGCAACGACTGGTTTCGAAGCTTCTGCGTGGACATGTTGCTCCGTCCGTTTATCAAGTCCTCGAGCGTCACCTCCACGCCTCCCGCGAACCGATGCGCCAGGCGTGCAACGCCTCGCTGTTTATCCAATTCATAGACGGCGCAATACGTCTGGAAGCCGCTCTCCGTCATCCCTTCGCCCTCGAATAGTCCATGATGCACGGGCAGCATGACCGGTATGCCCTTCTCGATGTGACCGGCCAGTTTCTCGAACGCGGCGCGGCGCTCCTTCGTTTGCTTGATCTCAAGCGTAAGTTCGAGCGACGAGAAGATGCCGCCGATAAAGGCGGCGCTGTCCTCCCAGATCGCGCGGGTGCCCAGATGGAAGTTCGTAAAATCCTCTTGCTCGTAATAAAAGGTAAAGTACCCGTAACCGATGCCGCCCCCGATGCCAAGCAGAAGCTCTTCCGTGAGGAGATCGGCGTCTTCCGCCGCCACGTAGCTTCGGATCACCTGCAAAGCCGTATTCGTATCGTTATGAAACCCCGCGGAGGGCTGAAAATGATCCATTCGAATCGCTCCTTGTTTGTTGTTGCAAACACTTATCGAGATGTACAACACAATAGCAAACATTGTTTGCAATTGCAAACGGTAATTTGTTAGTATGGACAAATAAAGGTGGGGAATCAGGATGCATATAGGCGAAAAAATCAAACAATACCGAGAGTCCAAGGGCTGGACGCTCTCGCGGCTTGCGCAGGAATCCGGCGTATCCAAGCCGTATTTGTCGCAGATCGAGAATACGCCGAACAAAAAAATATCCGCGGAGCTTTTATACAGTATTTCCAATGCGCTCGATGTTACGATGGCCGATTTGATGGGGAAGTCGACGGTTCGCTCGGAGGAGAATGCCGGCCCGGTCGTTCCCGAGAGCTTGCGCTCGTTCGCCGAGAAGGCCATGCTGAACGAGGAAACGATCAATATGCTGGCGAACATCAAATATCGCGGCAAGCAGCCGGCCGAAGAGCGTGATTGGGAGTACATCTACCAT
>JAQSXN010000206.1 GCA_029256665.1 Paenibacillus sp. | reverse complement strand
TATACGCGGAGCGGCTTGCGATATGCCGCTCTTGTCCCAAGCTGGCGGGCGGAGAGACCTGCGTCGTCTGCGGCTGCTACGTCCGCGTAGCCGCCAGGCTGAAAGCGAAACGCTGCCCGCTGCCGGGGGGCGAAGGGTGGATGGCCGTCAACTAGCAACACGCAATCATGGATAAGCCGTCTTGACGGGTTCGACGAACCTGCCGGGACGGCTTTTCGTTTTTTATAAGGAAAAAAACAACCTCCCCGGCTATGGGGAGGTTGTTGGAAACGGACGCATTGCTGCGCGGCGTGCAAAGTATTAGTTGTAGTTCGGCAGCCACTTGCCGTGGGCTTCGATCAAATCGTCGCACAGCGACACGATGTCGTCCATCGACAGCTCCGCGGACGTGTGCGGATCGAGCATCGCCGCATGGTAAATATGGTCGCGTTTCTTGGTGATGGCCGCTTCGATCGTCAGCAGCTGCGTATTGATGTTCGTGCGGTTAAGCGCCGCCAGCTGCGGAGGCAGGTCGCCAACGTAGGTCGGCGTTACGCCGTTGCGATCGACGAGACACGGCACTTCCACGCATGCCTCTCTAGGCAGGTTCGTGATGAGGCCCGTATTCATGACGTTGCCGCCGATGCGGTACGGCACGTCCGTCTCGATCGCTTCCAGAATGTAGGAAGCGTACTCGTGGCTTCTGCAATGCTCGAGCCCTTTGTCATTGACCAGCTTGTCGCGCATCTCGGACCAGCTTTGGATCTGGTTGACGCAGCGGCGAGGATATTCGTCGAGCGGAATGTTGAAGCGTTCGATCAGCTCCGGATAATTCCGTTTGATGAAGTACGGATGGTATTCGGCGTTATGCTCGGACGACTCCGTAATGTAGTAGCCGAACTTCTGCATCAACTCGAAGCGGACCATGTCGCCGTGTTTCTCGTTCTGCTTTTCGGCGGCTCTGCGTTTGATTTCCGGATAGAGGTCGACGCCGTTTTTGCTCACCTCGAGCAGCCATGCCATGTGGTTAATGCCCGCGATATGCCACTTCACGCCTTCCGTCTCCATGCCGAGATGCTCGAACAGATGCGGCACGCATACTTGCACGCTGTGGCAGAGGCCTACGGTGTTGACGCCGCCGTACGTGTTCATGACGTTCGTCAGGACGGCCATCGGGTTCGTATAGTTCAAGAACAGCGCGTCCGGGCATACTTCGTTAATGTCCTTGGCGAAGTCCAGCATGACCGGAATCGTGCGGAGATTGCGGAAGATGCCGCCAATGCCGACCGTGTCGGCGATCGTTTGGCGCAAACCGTATTTTTTCGGAATTTCGAAATCGGTAATGGTACATGGGTCGTAGCCGCCGACTTGAATGGCGTTGACGACGTATTTGGCGCCGCGGAGCGCTTCCTTGCGGTCGGAATAGGCCTTGATCTCGCAAGTGCTTCCGCTTGTGAGCTTGATGTTCTGCAGCATCGTCTCGGAATCGCGAAGACGCTCGGCGTCGATATCGAACAAGGCGATTTCGAACCCCTGAAGCGAAGGCGTGTGCATGACGTCGCCTAGAATGTTTTTGGCGAAGACGGTACTGCCGGCACCGATAAATGTAATCTTGGACATGTAAGGGTAAGCCTCCTTAAAAGTAGGTGAAATGGGTTAGCTAGCTACGCGTACTGCCGTTGTAATCACTTACAGTATAGAACCGCGCGATCGGAATTCATATGGAAGGAAGAGATCAATATATGGAGTAATGTCGCATAGTCGTGTAAAATGGCAAGTAGAGAACCATTGAGGGGAGGAATGGCAAATGGAGCACTTTCGATACGGCTTATCGATCAATGCCGCCTATGACCGCGGCGACTTCGTCGTGCTTTTCAGCGGCGAAGCCGACGTCGTAGGCGGCCATTACATCGGGCCCGCGGTGCATGATTATTTCCTCCTCCATGTCGTAACGGCAGGGGAAGGAACCTTCGAGACGCTTGGGGAGAAGTATCGGCTGAAGGAGGGGGACGCCTTTCTGATCTTCCCCGATATTCTGGTCAAATACGAGGCAAGCAAGATGGCGCCATGGACCTATATGTGGGTCGGCTTCTCGGGCGAGCAGGCCGAGAAGGCGCTGGGGCGCATCGGCTTGACCCCGGAACGCGCGGCTCTTCGCGGGTTGTCTCCCGGCAAGCTGCGGGATATGTTCGGCTCGCTCAGGGATTGCCTGGACCATGGAGCGACTGCGGAGCTGGGCAGCATGGCGGCATCCGGCTGGCTCAGACTGGTATTGCATGAGCTGGGCGCCGCCGCGCTGGCGGGAAATGCGCCGCCCGTAGACGGCGTTACGGGCATAGACGGCGGCGAGGACGAGCCCAGGATGATGACGCGGCAAGCCGGAGCGGGAGGGCGTCCCATGAATCGGCCGCTTCCGGAGGATGCGCTGCCCAGCAGGCAAGGGCAGATCGACCAGGCGATCCGGATGTTGTCCTACCAATACGGCCAGCATATCTCGATAGCGGATATCGCGAGGAAACTCGGTTATCATCGCGCGCATCTTACGAAGCTGTTCAAGGAAACGACGGGGATGTCCCCCATGCAATATTTGAACAAAATCCGCATGAAAAAAGCCGAAAAGCTGCTCGCCGGCGATCTGACGATCGCGCAGGTGGCAGCCTCTGTCGGCTTTAACGATCCCTTGTTCTTCACGAAGCAATTCCGGAAGTGGCGCGGCTTGTCGCCGACGGAATTCCGGAAGACGCTTGCCGCGAAGGGGGATTAAACGTCCGCGCTACTCTCCGGCATGCAGCGGCTTTACGGAACGGCGGACGAGCAGCTCCGCGGGCAAGACGATTTTTTTCCACGGCTGGGCGGACTCCTTGTCCTGAATGCGTTCGATGAGCATGCTGGTGCCCATATAACCGAACTGGTAGGCTTGCTGCGCCGCGACCGTGAGGAACGGCTCGACGTCGGCGTAAGGACCGAGATCGTCGAAACAGACGATTGACAGATCCTCGGGGACGCGAAGTCCTTGCGCGTGCAGCAGCCGCATAACCTCGACGGCAAGCACGTTGTTGCCCGTCAGAATCGCGGTCGGCCGGGATTTCAAGCCGGCCAGCCAAGCTTCCATCTCCGACAGGTCGCTAAGCGAGCCAAAGCTCGTCTCGAACACGTAATCGTCGCGGAAGGGCAGTTCGCAAAGCTTTAGTCCTTCTTTGTACCCTTGCAGGCGAAGCCTGGCGCTGGAGATGGAGGGAGAACCGTTCACCATGGCGATGCGCCGGTGCCCCGCCTCCGCCAAATGCGCGACGAGCTGCCGCGCGCCTTCCTTGCTGTCGCCGAGCACGATGTCGCAATCGATGCCCGGCACCTCGCGGTCGAGCAGGACGAACGGGACGCCGTGGCGTCTGAGCGATTCCAGATGGGGGAGCGACGGGTCGCCGGCAGGCGCGAGAAGCACGCCGTCGACGCGCGTCGTAAGGATCGTCGTCACGTAGTCGGCTTCCTTCTCCAGGCTTTCGTCGCTGTTGCCGAACAGGAGACGGTAGCCTTTTCTTTTGGCCGCGTCCTCGGCGCCTCTCGCCACCGTCGTATAGAACGGATTCGTAATGTCCGTTATGAGCAGAAACAGCAGCTTGGTCTGCTGGAGCACGAGGCTTCTGGCCGTTTGATTCGGCACGTAGTTCATTTCCTCCATGACCTTCCGTACCTTCGCCCTCGTTTTCTCGCTGATTCGGCCAGAGTTATTGATAACTCTCGACACGGTCATCGCCGAGACGTTCGCTTTCGCGGCAATATCATAAATGGTTACCATAGATGAGGATCCTTTCGACATTTCATACGTCCTATCATACTAAAAAGAAAGCGTTGACAGCAACCCGTCTAGCTGTTAATTTAGGGTTATCGGTAACATTTTATGAACTAATACGATACCATTGGAGGGTTATGACATGGCAGAGACGAACTTGCGATTCCAGGGGGGCTTCCCCAAGATCGGCATCCGGCCGACGATTGACGGCAGGCGCAGAGGCGTGCGCGAATCGCTGGAAGAACAGACGATGAATATGGCGAAGGCGACGGCGGCGCTGCTGTCGGAGCATCTTCGTTACCCGAACGGCGAACCCGTCGAATGCGTCATCGCGGACAGCTGCATCGGCGGCGTCGCGGAAGCGGCGGCATGCGCCGACAAATTCCTTAAAGCCGGCGTTGGCGTATCCATTACCGTAACGCCTTGCTGGTGCTACGGCACGGAGACGATGGACATGGATCCGTCCGTTCCCAAGGCGGTATGGGGCTTCAACGGCACGGAGCGTCCGGGCGCGGTCTATCTCGCGGCCGTCCTGTCGGGCTACGCGCAGAAGGGCCTCCCGGCCTTCGGCATCTACGGCGAGCAAGTGCAAGACGCCGGCGACACGTCGATTCCGGACGACGTCAAAGGCAAGCTGATCGGCTTCGCGCGCGCCGGCCTTGCGGTCGCTTACATGCGCGGCAAGTCGTATCTGTCCATGGGCTCGGTGTCGATGGGCATCGCGGGTTCCATCGTGAACGACGCTTTCTTCCAAGAGTATCTCGGTCTCAGAACGGAATACATCGACATGTCCGAATTCGTGCGCCGCATGGAGGAAGGCATCTACGACGGCGAGGAATACGAGAGAGCGCTGGCTTGGGTGAAGGAGAATTGCATCGAAGGGCCGGATAACAATCCGGCGAGCATCCAGACGTCCCGTGAAACGAAGGACAAGGATTGGGAAACCGTCGTGAAGATGACGCAGATCGCGCGCGACCTGATGGTCGGCAACCCGCGTCTCGCGGAGCTCGGTTTCGGCGAAGAAGCGATGGGCCACAACGCCATCGTGTCCGGCTTCCAAGGGCAGCGCCAATGGACGGACCACTTCCCGAACGGCGACTTCATGGAAGCGATGCTTAATTCTTCGTTCGACTGGAACGGCATCCGCGCTCCTTACATCGTGGCAACGGAAAACGACAGCCTCAACGGCGCGGTTATGCTGTTCGGCTACCTGCTGACCAACACGGCCCAAATCTTCGCGGACGTTCGCACGTACTGGAGCCCGGATTCCGTGGAACGCGTGACGGGTCACCGTCTGCAAGGCGCGGCCGAGGGCGGCATTCTTCATCTGATCAACTCCGGACCGGCGACGCTCGACGGCACGGGCGAGCAGACTCGTGATGGACAACCGGCGATGAAGCCATTCTGGGAAATTTCCGAGGAAGAAGCGCAGAAGTGTCTGGACGCGACGTCCTGGCGCCCGGCTTCCGTCGAATATTTCCGCGGCGGCGGCTATTCCTCCGACTACCTGACGCGCGGCGGCATGCCGATGACGATGTCCCGCCTCAATCTCGTCAAGGGGATCGGACCGGTTCTCCAGATCGCGGAAGGTTACTCCGTTGATCTGCCGCAGGACGTGCACGATACGCTCGACAAACGGACGGACTCCACGTGGCCAACGACTTGGTTCGCTCCCAAGCTGACGGGCGAAGGCGCGTTCCGCTCGGTTTACGACGTTATGGACAACTGGGGCGCCAACCACGGCTCCATCAGCTACGGCCATATCGGCGCGGACTTGATCACGCTTGCCGCCATGCTGCGCATCCCCGTCAACATGCACAACGTATCGGAGGAGCAAATCTTCCGCCCGCGCGCATGGGGACTGTTCGGCACGGCGGACGCCGAGAGCGCGGATTTCCGCGCTTGCCAAAACTTCGGACCGCTCTACAAGTAAAACGCCTATCGCGTTGCCGCTAATGTTATCCATCGGCGGCAACGCTTTATCATGCAAGCTCAAAATACGTTCGTTGGAGGTCATACCGACATGAGCAGTGCCGCCATACGCGAAGAACTGTGCAAATACGCCCGCAAGACGGTCAGCAACAAGCTGGTCGTCGGTCCGGGCGGCAACATTAGCGCCAAACACGAAGGCAAGATGTATTTGTCGCCGAGCGGCTTCGCGCTCGACGAGATCGAGCCGGAGCAATGGGTGGAGGTCGACATCGAGTCCGGCGACATTACGGATATCGGCCTGCGGCCTTCGTCGGAGGTGCTGATGCACCTGTACGCGTACCGCGCCAACCCTAATATCGGCGCGATCGTGCATACGCATCCGCCGTATTGCATCGCCTTTACGCTGGTCGAGACGGAGCTGCCGATCATGTTTCCCGACCAAGCGGCGCTAGTAGGCAAGACGCTATACGTGCCATACGTTCTGCCGACGACGGATAAGTTGGCGGACGCGTACGTGGAAACCGTCAACAAGGCGAGCACCGTGCTGCTCGGCAATCACGGACTCGTGACGACCGGCCGCAATCTTCGCGAAGCGTATTACCGGACCGAGGTCGTCGAGGAGAGCGCGAAAATTTTCCTGATCGCCACGGCGATTCGCGAGCCGAAGGCGCTGACGAAAGAAGAGTTCGAGGAGATCGCTTCGCTCGAAAGCGAAGCTTACCGGATTCAATTGCTTCAGAAAATGAAATAAAGCTGGGCGCCGCTTTGCGACGCCGTACCCTTATGTCTATCTAGAGAGGATGAATGACGATGTTGAAGGGCATACCGGCCATCCTTTCTCCGGAGCTGCTTAAGGTGCTGATGGAGATGGGCCATAGCGACGAGATCGTGCTCGCGGACGGGAACTTCCCGGCGGCCAGCCACGCGCAGCGGCTTATCCGCTGCGACGGTCACGGCATTCCCGAGCTGCTGGACGCTATTTTGCGGCTGTTTCCATTGGATCAGTACGTGGAGAAGCCGGCAGGTTTAATGGCGGTTATGCCGGGCGACCGGACGGAAACGCCGATATGGGAAGAGTACCGCTCCATCGTTCGTGAACGCGAAGGGCTGAACGATGCGTTCGAGGAGATCGAGCGGTTTGCCTTCTACGAGCGCGCCAAGCGGGCATATGCCGTCATCGCGACGGGGGAGAGCGCGTTGTACGCGAATTTGATTCTCAAGAAGGGCGTCGTGGGGCCGGAGCTTGCCGATTAACGACTGTCAGCAGCTCTGCAAAGCGCCTCCAATACGGATTGCCAAAAATCGCAACAAACGCAGAACAGATCGGAAGAGCGTCG
>JAQSXN010000205.1 GCA_029256665.1 Paenibacillus sp. | reverse complement strand
CGCCGATCTCCGGATGGTTGGACTCCAGGAATGCTAGGAATTCTCTCTCGAAGCGGCCGATCTTGTCGAGCGCGATGTCGTCCAGATGGCCTTTAACAGCCGTGTAGATGGACATGACTTGTTTCTCGACAGGCATTGGCACGTTAACGCCTTGCTTCAGGATTTCCATCGTGCGGGCGCCGCGGTTCAAACGGGAAAGCGTAGACTTGTCAAGGTCGGAACCGAACTGCGCGAACGCTTGAAGCTCGCGGTATGCCGCAAGGTCCAGACGGAGCGTGCCGGCAACCTTCTTCATCGCTTTGATCTGCGCGGAACCGCCTACGCGGGATACGGAGATACCTACGTTAACCGCCGGACGTTGTCCGGAGTTGAACAGGTCGGACTCCAGGAAGATCTGTCCGTCGGTGATCGAGATCACGTTCGTCGGAATATAAGCCGATACGTCGGAAGCTTGCGTCTCGATGAACGGAAGCGCCGTGATGGAACCGCCGCCCAGCTTGTCGCTCAGCTTCGCTGCGCGTTCCAGCAAACGGGAATGCAGGTAGAAGACGTCGCCCGGATAAGCCTCGCGGCCCGGTGGACGGCGAAGCAGCAAGGAAAGCTCGCGGTATGCCGCTGCTTGCTTCGACAAGTCATCGTATACGATCAGGACATGCTCGCCTTTGTACATGAAGTACTCGGCCATGGATACGCCCGCGTAAGGAGCCAAGAACAGAAGCGGAGCCGGCTCGGATGCGCTCGCCGTTACGACGATCGTGTATTCCATAGCGCCGTTGCGGCGAAGTGTTTCTACTACGTTCGCAACCGTGGATTGCTTTTGGCCGATGGCAACGTAGATACACTTAACGCCATTGCCCTTTTGGTTGATGATCGCGTCGATCGCGATCGCCGTTTTGCCCGTTTGACGGTCGCCGATGATAAGCTCGCGTTGGCCGCGGCCGATCGGAACCATCGCGTCGATCGCTTTGATACCCGTCTGCATCGGCTCGTGAACGGATTTACGGTCGATAACGCCCGGAGCCGGGGATTCGATCGCGCGGGTTTGGGTCGTATTCGTAGGTCCTTTGCCATCAAGCGGTAGACCCAGAGGGTTAACTACGCGGCCCAGAAGCTCGTCGCCTACCGGAACCTCCATGATGCGGCCCGTGCGTTTAACTTGGTCGCCTTCGCGGATATCCGTGTAAGGACCGAGGATAACGACGCCGACATTGGACTCCTCAAGGTTAAGGGCCATGCCGACAACGCCGTTCGCGAATTCGAGCAGCTCGCCTTGCATCGCGTTCTCAAGGCCGTGTACGCGAGCGATACCGTCACCGACGTTGATGACCGTGCCGACATCCACGACTTGAATCTCGGATTTATATTGTTCGATCTGTTGTTTAATCAGCGTGCTGATTTCATCAGGTCTGATACTCAATTCGTTCACCCCTATCTACAGTGCTTTAGAATTTAAACGTTTTTTGTAAACGATCCAGCTTGCCGGACAAGCTTCCGTCGTACAGGCGATCGCCGATACGCACCTGAATGCCGCCGAGCAGCGATGGATCGACCGATTGCTCAGCTATGATTTTTTTGCCCGTGATCGTGCCGAACTCGGCGACGACGCCGGCGAATTCTTCGGAGGTCAGCTCGCGAGCGGAATAAACCGTCGCATGCGCCTGACCGAGCGCTTCGCCCGCGATTTTGGTGAACGCTTCGTACACGTCCGCTATGATGCCTTGCCGTCTGCGGGAGACGATAACCTGAAGCGTATTCAGCACGAGTACGGATACTTGTTCGCCGAATGCCGACTTCAATACCGCCAGCTTGGAGACCGGATCCACGCTAGGCAGGGAAAGAAACTTCTCGATTTGCGCGTCTTGCTTCAGAGTTTCCGCGATCAGCTTCAGCTGGGCTTCCACTTCCGAAACGGTGCCTTCGGCGGAAGCGAGCTCGAACAACGCTTTAGCGTAGCGCTTCGCTACGACCGTGTCGCGGCTCATTTGCTTCCTACCTCTTTGAGGTATTGGTTCACGATCTGCTCTTGCGACTTCTCGTCAACCTGCTTCTCGATAATCTTCGAAGCGATCTTCACGGAGATGCCGCCCACTTCGGAACGAAGCGCGGCAATCGCTTTGTTTTTCTCGCTTTCGATATCTTTCAGCGCGTCGTCCTTCAGGCGGGATGCCTCGTTCTTCGCGGTTGTAACGATCTCGTCGGCTTGCTTCGTGCTTGTCGTTCTAGCTTGCTCGATAATCGCGTAAGCTTCCTTGCGAGCTTGCTCGAGCGCAGCCTTCTGCTCTTCCATCGAAGATGCAGCTTCCTTGCGGCTCTTCTCGGCCGTGCTCATTTGCTCGCTGATCATCTTTCTGCGCTGCTCCATAATCGAGAACAACGGTCCGAAAGCGTATTTGCTCAGCAGCCAGTACAAGATCAGGAACGCCAAGATCGCAAACACTGTATTTTCCCATACAAAATCCATAGCTGCCACTCCTTCCTTTAAAGCTTGAAATCAAAACGAAGGCGAAGAGGGCTAGGCCTTCCCCGCCATTGCATGTGAACTGTTTCTTAGCCGAAGAACGCCAGGAACGCGATAACTACGCCGATGATAGGCACAACTTCTACGATACCAACGCCGATAAACATTGTTGTTTGCAGTTTGCCTTGAAGCTCAGGCTGACGAGCGATGCCTTCGATTGTTTTGCTGACGATCATGCCGTTACCGATACCCGCGCCAAGTGCGCCCAAACCTACTGCCAAAGATGCTGCCAAAACTCCGTAATCCATTGAAAAATCCTCCTCGAAATGGGGTTTATTGGTTATTAGTCGTGCTTGTATGACTTAATCCCGTATCGAAATCGTATTGATCCTTAGCCGGGATTTAAAAACCTAGAATCAATGATGCGCTTCTTCTTCGTGATGGTGAATCGTCGATTGCGAGATGTACACCATCGTCAGAATCGTAAACAGGAACGCCTGGATGGCGCCGACGAATACGCTGAAGCCTTGCCATGCGGCCAAGAACGGGATGCCTACCCAGCCTAGCATCAGAATCGTGGAGATCAGGACCTCGCCCGCGAAGATGTTCGCGTAGAGACGAAGCGCCAGCGTAACCGGCTTCGAGATTTCCTTGATGATGTTCAAAGGAAGGAATATAGGGAATGGCTCGACATAGTGCTTGATGTAATGCTTTCTGTTTTCTTTCAGGCCCAGGTAATGGACCAGGAAGATAACCGTAACCGCAAGTCCGGCCGTGACGGACAGATCCGCCGTCGGAGACTTCCACAGGGACATGTGAACGTGGCCGTGATGCTCGTGCAGCAAAGCTTCCGTAACGCCCAGCCATGGCGTGACCGTGTCGATATCGAACACTACGCCGAATGGCAGACCCAGCAAGTTGGAGATGAAAATGAACAGAATCAGAGTCAGACCCAGCGATAGATAACGCTTAACCTTCTCCAAAGGCATGGTGCTGGAGATCGTGTTGTGTACGAACTCGACAACCCACTCCATGAAATTCTGCATCTTCGACGGATTTTCTACGGACAGATTGCGAACCGCGAGACGAGCGAGCACGAGAGTAATGATCATCGTAATAATGATCGTCGCCCACGTGGACAAGTCGATCCTAAAGTCCCCTAAAGGAATAATGGGAAATTCATGCATTAAAAAATTTCACCCCTTTCCGCAGTTAAAGTCGTTTATGGTGAAGAAAAGCTGATACCAACATCATGAACGGCATCATCATGCAGGCGGCCAGCGTAGCCGGCAGGTTAAGCGTATCCGGGTTCTTGAGAGCAATCATGGCCACCAGCAGCACCATCGCGATGCGGCTGCCCAGCCCAAGACCCATCCTGCGAACGCTGCGGTTCGCGAGAGCTTGTCCCACCATCTCTACTCTCCGCCTTAACAAAAGCGCATTCATGAAACTTGCGAGTGCGCCCAGCAGCAGACCGGCAAATATAGCCTTATGTTCCGGGAATATACCCCAAAGCAACAGGCATGCGGCCGCAAAAAAAAGCGCCCCGCGCATCGCCGTTCTAAAAATATTATCCATCTTGTCCTTTCATCACCTTTCTGACGATCAGAATGGCTGAAAGGAGGCCGACAGCCAGACCGACGAACAGCCCGGAGACCGTCCAGGCTTTCGGATCGCCCAAGCGTTCCCCAGCCATGGAGCCAAGCCAATAGCCCAAGAAAACACAAATTCCGACATCCACGCCAATAGCCCCGACCATCGCCGCGGCCTTCCATGGATTGTCTTGGTTGCCCTTCCCATTCATATCGTCCCAACCCCTGTCAATCCTCATTTATTTTATCGAAGCGTCGCAAGGTTTGTCAATTAAAAGAGCATCGAATTTTCTGGGAACGGAAGCGGAAAAACCCTTGTGTTACGTGGGTTCCTCCGCCATACAAACCGTACAGTACTACTGTATGCTGTATATTTCGCAATCAAGCCGCAACCGCCATGGCAACTATGAACTTTGTGTGAACGGATTCGGCCGATTCTGAATTCTTCCAAAATGATGCAAGATCGCATCGACGATGCGCTCGGAAGCCTTGCCGTCACCGTAAGGATTGGCCGCCTGGCTCATTCGGCAATAGAGAGAGGTATCGTTTAGGAGCGCTTTCGCGCGTTCGTACACGTGTTCTTCTTCCGTGCCCACAAGCTCCAGCGTGCCTGCTTCGATGCCCTCCGGCCGCTCCGTCGTGTCGCGGAGTACGAGCGTAGGGACACCAAAGGACGGAGCTTCTTCCTGCATGCCGCCGGAGTCGGTCATAATCATGTAGGCATGCGGGTAGATGTTATGGAATTCGAACACGTCCAGCGGGTCGATGAGCCTAATGCGCGGGTGATCGCCGAGCAGCTCGCGTGCCGGCTCGCGTACCGCCGGGTTGGGATGTACGGCGTAGACGATCGCGACGTCTTCATGCTCGTCCGCGATGCGCTTGACCGCGCGGAAAACATTGCGGTGCGGCTCGCCTAGCGATTCGCGCCGATGGGCGGTCATCAGAATCATCCGCTTGCCCTTGGCCCACTCGATAACGGGATGGGTGAAGGAATCGTCCACCGTATATTGGAACACGTCGGTTGCCGTATTGCCCGTCACGTAGATCGTGTCCTCCGACTTGTTCTCCTTGCGGAGGTTGTTCGCCGACCATTCCGTCGGAGCGAAATGAATGTCCGATAGGACGCCCGCCAGCTGGCGGTTCATTTCTTCCGGGTACGGGGACATCTTATTCCATGTCCGCAGACCCGCTTCGACGTGGCCGACTTTGATCTGCTTCAGGAAAGAAGCGTAGCTCGCGAGGAACGTCGTCTGCGTATCGCCATGCACGAGCACGATGTCCGGCTTCGCTTCCTCCAGCACGGGCTCAAGCCCTTCCAGCACGCGAACCGTCGTCTCGGTCAGCGTCTGGCGTTCTTTCATGACGTTCAGATCGTAGTTCGGCTCGATCTCGAAGAAGTCGAGAACCTGGTCCAGCATTTGGCGATGCTGCGCCGTCACGCATACGATCGATACGATGTCGCGGTCCCGCTTCTGCAGCTCCAGCACGAGCGGAGCCATCTTGACGGCTTCCGGACGCGTCCCGAATATAGTCATTACCTTAAGTTTAGTCAAAAGTTTCCACTCCCAATATATGTAGTTCAAAAAATCCACTTTTGATCACGAAGTCCACTCCAAGAAGCCTACTCGACGTCGAATCTTTTCCGAAACCCACGAAAGTGAAGTGAAGCTTTGAAGTCTAATCCAATTACTTTCGCGGGGCCCGAGGTTGCCGGCACTAAGGCACATGCTTACGAAGTATGTTTCCTCCGGAAACATTGCAGGTACTCACATAGCGCTGCTATGCTCCGTTCCTCAGTTCTCGGCTTCGTCCAACCTTCTACAGCGTTTTTGAAAAAAACGCAGCATCGGAAGCATACGCTCTTGTGCTGAAAAGCAGATTTTTTGAACTTCTATTTGAATTACAAGAATTTTTAAAGGCATCCGCCTTTATTAATTCGTGCCGAACATACGGTCTCCGGCGTCGCCTAGACCGGGCACTATGTAGCCCTTCTCGTCAAGACGCTCGTCCAATGCCGCGATATAGATATCGATGTCCGGATGCGCATCCTGGAACGCCTTGACGCCTTCCGGCGCGGCGATAAGGCACATCAACTTAATTTGGTCGCAGCCGCGCTGCTTGAGCGAGTTGATCGCCGCGATGGCCGAGCCGCCGGTGGCCAACATGGGATCGATCACGATCAGAAGCCGGTTCGGCGCGTCCGTTGGCAGATTTATATAATATTCCTTAGGTTGCAAAGTTTCATGATCGCGCGCAAGCCCGATATGGCCTACCTTAGCCGAAGGAATCAGCTTCAGAATGCCGTCGACCATGCCAAGTCCCGCTCTCAGAATCGGAATAAGTCCAAGCATCCGCCCCGACACGACTTTTGCTTCCGTCTCCGCCACGGGGGTCTGCACCTTGACGGTGTCCAGCGGAATTTCCCGCGTAATCTCGTAAGCCATCAACGTCGCCACCTCGTCGACCAACTCGCGAAAGTCCTTCGTGCCCGTGTCTTTGTTGCGGATGTACGTTAGCTTGTGCTGGATTAGCGGGTGATCACAGATTACCAATTTGCTCATGGAGCATAATTCCTCCTATGTTTCCTTATACCTTCTATTGTGGCAATGTATGCTTCACTTTATCACGGCCACAATCCCATATATTATAGCACTGTAGTTTAGGCCTTGCATCCCGGTCCGCAAAAAAATAAATCCGCCCCGCACGGTCGCAAAAACCGCCGAATCTCCGAATGCCTGAACCCTGAATGCAGCTGCTCTGCGGGCGGTTCGGCAAGACAAGACGGGAAACATTAAAGCATCCGTACACCGCTTAAGAAGCGCGGCGCCAGCCGCGAGCCGCTCCGACCCGACTCGTGCTCACGGCGCCTTCCGCCTGGCGCAAACAACAACAAAACAACCCCGCATCTCACATGCGAGGTTGTCCGTCACGCCGATCCGGCGGGCGACTCCGTTTGCGCCGCCGCCCGGCTTGCTTGATTGCGTTCGCGCTTGCGCCGCAGCTC
>JAQSXN010000204.1 GCA_029256665.1 Paenibacillus sp. | reverse complement strand
ACTCGTGCTCCTTCTCCGCCATCTCGATCAGCTTCGCATAGGAGAACACTTCTCCCGGCGCCAGATGCCAATCGTTCAGCGTCTCCGCCGTCACCGTAACGTTGTGCGCGCGTCCTTCGGCGCTGGTGGCGAAGTCGGTCGAGAACGACATGATGAGCCGTTCGATTCCTTCTTCCTTCAGCTTCTCGAGCGTCACCTCCGGATGAATTACCTTTAAGGGCAGTTCGGCTGCGAATCTCGCGAGACTGCCCGTTACCTCGCTCCCGATCTCCCCGGCGTCCAGTACCGCCCAGTCGTCGACCTGCTGGGACAAGCCTCCGATATCGAGCCGAATCGCATTCTTATGCGGCGTATACACCACGTTGTCTCCCGTGTTTATCGTTCTTGTTGCATCCTTTGGCTCATCTTCCTCCATCCAGCTCCACTGTTTGCGCACGGCCGCGTCGAAGGCTTCTCGCGTCCAGCTCTGAGACAGCGTGTACTGCTTGGGGAATGTGTAGCGGTAGCGCGCGCGGTTCCATACATTCCCTTCTCTTAGTTTTAGCAGCGCGCTCTTGGCCTCGTTGAATTCGGCGCGGTATCCGAGCTCGGCGGCCGTCCAGCTTTTGCTGTCGGAAGCGGGTTCGCCGGCATTAATGGTAATGGTGCGATCCATCAGCGACTTCTCGTAGCGGGACAGCAGCGTTACGGCTTCGTCGATCGGCATGCCGCCGATCGGTATTTTGCCAACCGTAACCCCAGCCGGGACGGTATCGCGTTCGGCGTAGTTCCAGATCATCGCGCCCGCGGCGGCAGCGGCGAGAAGGATGAAGACGAGGAGCGATACTAACGTAATGCGCAGCTTATTCATCGGTATTTGTGCACCTTCTTCTCCGTTTTCGGTTGCGGCGTCCGATTATCCGGAAGGAATTTTCCAGTCTGCGGACGCGGCATCTCTATCGTTCCATGTATATGCGGAGTCGGGAGGATTTTTTCCAGATTAAAGCAAGACAATGTAGCCGGTATATCAACAAAAGCCGCGCATCCATTGAAGCGAACTAAAGAAAATTCGACAAAACTTAGAAATATTAGAAAAGTGAAAAAAGAGGAAATGGGGCCGCAATTGAAGGAATTAGCCATAACCTGTCGAAATAGTAGAATTGACTACATACAGGATGTGATAACGTGATCGAAATGCACGACATATGGAAAACGTACGCAGATGGGACGCATGCGCTTCGCGGTGTTTCCGTTCGAATAGATCGCAATGAATTCGTGTACCTCGTAGGGCCCTCCGGCGCCGGCAAATCTACGTTCATGAAGCTTATCTATCGGGAGGAAGTACCGACGAAAGGGCAGATTTCGGTCAACGGATTCAACATCGGAAAGATCAAACCGCGCAAGATCCCGTATGTGAGACGGAACATCGGCGTCATATTCCAGGATTTTCGGCTGTTGCCTAAGCTGACGGTATACGAAAATGTCGCCTTCGCGATGGAAGTCATCGAGGCGCCTCGCCGAATTATCAAGAAACGAACGATGGAGGTGCTGGAGCTCGTCGGTCTTAAGCACAAACACGCCAGCTTGCCTTCCCAGCTGTCGGGCGGCGAACAGCAAAGGGTGTCGATTGCCCGGGCAATAGTGAATAATCCGTCGGTTATCGTCGCGGACGAACCTACGGGCAACCTGGATCCGGAGACGTCGCTTGGCATCATGAACCTGCTGGAGGAGATCAACTTAAGGGGCTCCACCATCGTCATGGCTACCCATAACAAGGATATCGTTAACAGCATGCGCAAGCGGGTTATCGCGATCGAGAACGGCAACATCGTTCGAGACGAGGCGAGGGGGGAATACGGCTATGAAGCTTAGCACGCTGCTGCGCCACCTCCGGGAAGGCTCGAAGAACATTATAAGAAACGGCTGGATGTCGTTTGCATCCATGAGTTCCATCTTTATTTCGCTCTTTATACTGGGCATCTTCATCTTGCTCGCGATGAACGTCAACTCCATGGCTGATCAGATCGAAAGCCGCGTTCAAATCCGGGTGTTCCTGCAGACGAACGTCGAGCAGGCGAAGGTCACGGAGTTGCAAAACCAGATCGGCAACATTCAGGAAGTCAGCAAGGTCACGTTCGTGTCCAAGGAAGAAGGCCTCATGATCCTTCGCGAGGCGATGGGCGAGGAGAACGGTGATTGGCTGGAAGGCTACAACAACGAAAATAACCCGTTGCCGGTTTCGTTCACGGTCGAAGTGTATGATCCGCAAACGGTCGACGAAGTCGCCGCGATGATCGAAGCGATTAATACAACGGACGAGACGCAGCCGATCTTCCGGATTAAGTACGGTCAAGGCACGGTAGAGACGCTGTTTAAAGTAACGAACGCCGTGCGCAACATCGGATTCGTTATCGTCATCGGACTAGCCATAACGGCGATGTTATTGATCTCCAACACGATCAAAATGACGATTATCAATCGACGCCGGGAAATCGGCATCATGAAGCTGGTCGGCGCGACCAACGCGTTTATCCGCTGGCCGTTTTTTGTCGAAGGGGCGCTTATCGGGTTTGTCAGTTCCGCGTTAACGACAGCTGCCGTATTAGTCTGCTACTCCCAAATCATTAAATTGACCCAGCTCGATATGTCGCTCATGTTGATCTCGCTCGTGCCGATGAAGGATATCGGCCTACTGACCGCGGGTTTGATCTTATCGATCGGCACGGTCATCGGCGTTTGGGGCAGCACCATTTCGGTACGCAAGTATTTGAAAGTGTAGGTGAACCGTGTACATGAGAAAAACTCCTATCCATGTGGGGAAAAAAGCAGGAGCATGGCTGCTCGTCGCGGCTTTGTTATCGGTATTTGTATTCCAGCCCGCCGGCAAGGGCGGGCAAGTCGAGGCCGCATCGCTGTCGCAGATCGAACGGGATATCGCCAAGGCCAACGCGCAGATCAAGGAAGCGGAACGGACGGCGGCCAACGCGGCCAAACAAGCGAACAATGCCGAGCACCAGAAAAATAATCTGAATGTCAAGAAAGCCGATCTTCAGAAGGAGATCGCCAGCTTGATGGCAACCATCGACAAAGTGGCGGTCGAGAAACAGAAGACGCAAGAGAAAGTCGATGCGAAGGAAGAGGAACTGGTCCAGGCCGGCGCGCTGCTGGACGAGGTACAAGCTCGGATTGTTAAACGCGAGGCGTTGCTCGAGTCGCGTATGCGTCTCATGTACACCAACGGCTTCGTCTCCTATATGGACGTGCTGCTGAGCGCGAACAGCTTCGGCGACTTCCTGGATCGTTTCGACGCGCTGCAGACGATTCTGAATTCCGATCGCGACACGCTCGATGCGCACAAGAAGGATAAGGAGCTGGCGGAGCAGAAGAAGGCGGACATCGAGAAACAATATGCGGAGATTCAAGCCATGTTCCATGAGCTGGAGCTTCAGCAGGTCGATCTAGCCAAGAAGGAAGCCGAGAAGGAAGTGCTGATCGCCAGCTACAATGCCAATCTGCAGGAGCTTGACGAAACGCTCCATCAATTGGAGGAAATCAGCGAGGAGCAGGAGAAGCTGCTTATGGCGCTTGCCTCTAAGAGATCCAAGCTGATGGCGGAGAAAAACCGCATCAAAAATCCATATAGCGGCGGCAAGCTGGGCATGCCGATCGATCAAAGTTACCGGGTGACTTCGAACTTCGGCACGAGGATCCATCCCATTACGGGAAGAAAACATACGCATACGGGCATCGACTTCGGCGCTCCGTCCGGCACGCCGATCTACGCGGCGGAAAGCGGCAGAGTAGTCATTTCTGAAGTATGGAGCACCTACGGCAATTGTATCATCATCGACCATGGCAACGGGCTCTGGACGCTATACGCTCACATTCGCAACGGCGGCTTGTTGGTGGACGAGGGCGATTCGGTGAAAAAAGGCCAAAAGATCGCCGAAGTCGGCAGCACGGGCAATTCCACGGGACCGCATTTGCACTTTGAAGTACGCAAAAACGAAGTGCCGGTTAATCCGGGCGGATATTTGAAGTAGAAACTTGAATAGCGATTCGACGACTAGAGGCAGCCCGGACAATAGGGCTGCCCTTGTTGTCGGGAAACGCAATTTAGCGATATCTCGGTCTGCCGGCGGCTGTAAATAATTGTGTCCTGCTTGTCATATAATAGTGGGGCCGTCACAAACGGGAAATCGATAAGGTGGTGTACCGGGTGTACTTTAAGGGAAGAACCGTTTTTACGTTCGTGTTGCTAACATTGATCGCATCCGTGCTCGTCACGTTAACGGTTGCCGACAAGATCATCAGTCCGAATGCCGGCAGCAGCGCGGCGGTCGTAGCCGCGGCCGCGGACAATAGCGTTGCGCCTGGCCTCAGCAAGGAAGAGCTGGCGAAGCTCAATGCGGTGCTGGAGCTGATCGAGACTCGTTACTACGAGAAGGTCGAACGCGAGGAGCTGCTTGACGGAGCCGTCAGCGGCATGATGGAGGCGCTGGACGATCCGTACTCCGTCTATATGGAGAAGGATGACGCGCTGCACTTTTCGGAGTCTATTGAAGGCTCGTTCACGGGAATCGGAGCGGAAGTTACGGCGGAGAATGGCAACATTGTCGTCGTGTCGCCGATTAAGGGATCGCCGGCCGAGAAGTCCGGACTTCTGGCGAAGGACGTGCTGATCTCCGTGAACGGCGAGAGCCTGGCCGGTCTGAATTTGCAGCAAGCGGTAGGCAAGATCCGGGGACCCAAAGGGACCAAGGCAAAAATCATGGTGCAGCGCAGCGGCGTTGCGGAGCCGATTCAACTTGTGTTGATTCGCGACGATATCGACATGGAGACGGTATATGGCACGCTTCGCCCCGATGGGGTTGGCGTGATCGAGATTCGTCAGTTTTCGCTTAACACGGCGAAGCGGTTCAAAGAAGAGCTGGAGAAGCTGGAGAAAGGCGGCATGACCGGACTTGTGCTCGATGTGCGCAACAATCCGGGCGGCGTCTTGCCGATCGTGGTGGAGATGTCGCAGCTGCTGATGAAGGAAGGCTCGACGGTCGTCCAAGTGGAGGATCGCGACGGCAACCGCGACAAGACGCTGGCGAAGGGCGGAGAAGCCAAGAAGTATCCCATTGCGGTGCTGACGAACAAAGGCAGCGCTAGCGCGTCCGAGATTCTGGCCGGAGCCTTGCAGGAAGCGGCCGGCGCGAAGGTCATCGGGGAGCAGTCATTTGGGAAAGGGACCGTTCAGGTGAGCTACAATAAAGCGCTTGGCGACGGAAGCCTGGTCAAAATGACGATTGCCAAGTGGCTGACGCCTAACGGCAATTGGATTCACGAGAAGGGAATTAAGCCGGATATCGAGATTAATCCGCCTGATTTGTATACGGTGGCCAGAATCTCGCTGCAAGAGACCTTAAAGCCGGACACGTTAAGCGAGGCTGTGCGCAGCGCCCAAATCATGCTGCACGGCCTCGGTTACGAGCCGAAGCGCGAGGATGGCTACTACGGCAAAGATACGACGGCCGCCGTGCGTCAATTCCAGACCGATAACGGATTGCCGGTCACCGGCGAGATTGACGTGAAAACGGTCGAGTCGCTTGAGAAAGCCGTTATCAAGTGGATTCAAAATAAGGAACATGACACGCAGCTGCTGGAAGCCGTTAAAGCGGTCAGCAGGAAATAACGAATCAGGTGTCGAATTGGTTAAAGGTCGGTTCCGCGGACGCGGGGCTGGCCTTTTACTTTTGTATGACGCGAGGAGTGGACGCATTGGAGACGGCTCGTGAAATGGCGGAAATGTTGGGAGAGGCTGTGCTGCAGCTGGCCGCAGGACCTTTTTATTATATGGCAATACTGTTTATCATCCTTCAATATACGAGGCAAATGAGACTGGAGCGGCAGCTGTTCGCGGTCAAGCTCCACGATTGGAAGGGGCTGGCCTTGCGCGCGGTAGGCACGGGGCTCCTTGTAGGTTTGGGATTGTCTATCGTTGCCGCGTTTATCGGCGCGTCATTGTCTCCTTCAGCCGTATTATGGCTATGGGCGGTGGCCGCGCTTCTTATGCTGATTCGGATACGGTATCTGTGCTTCGCTTATAGCGCGGGTATTATTACGCTGCTGCAATGGATCGTCGGCTTTACCCCGCTCTCGGAACGGACGGATTGGATAGGCGGGATGGCCGCTTCGCTTGCGCGGATCGACGCTGCGGGCCTGCTGCTGCTTGTGGCGCTGCTCCATCTGGCGGAGGCGCTTCTCGTTAGGCTGCAAGGCGATAGGCTCTCGACGCCTTTGTTCTTGGAGGGCAAGCGCGGCAAGCTGGTCGGCGGCTACATGCTGCAGGGCTTCTGGCCCGTGCCGCTGCTGCTGCTTGCTCCCGTGAGCACGGAGGCGGGGGGAGTTGCGGCTTCCGCTACTGCCTTGGCATGGTCTTCCCTTTTCGGCGGCGCATGGTCGGAAGGGTGGACGTTCGTCGCGTTGCCGATGATCATCGGGTTTACCGAGATGACGAGATCGATGCTGCCCGAAGCCAAGGCGAAGCATGCGGCCAAGGGACTGGCCCTGTACAGCATCGTGCTTGGCGCCGCGGCGCTTGCCGCATGGTGGCAGCCTGCCCTGTTGCCTGTCGCGGCGATCGTGGCGATCTTGTTGCACGAAGCGCTCGTATGGCGCAGCCAGGCCATGGAAGCCAGGCGTGAACCGCTGTACGTCAACGATGCGCGCGGACTTCGCATTCTGGGCATCGTGCCCGGAACGCCGGCCGAGGCGATGGGACTGACCGTGGGCGAAGTGCTTTATAAGGTGAACGGCGTACGCGTATCGACCAAGGAAGAGCTGTATGTGGCGCTTACGTCCAACTCGGCCTTCTGTAAGCTGGAGGCACTAACCGTCGGCGGGGAGCCCAAATTCGCGCAGCGAGCACGTTACGCGGGCGAACATCATCAGCTTGGCGTCATCCTTGCTCCTGACGAACAAGCGAATTTCTACGCAGTGAACGGCGCTTCGTCGCTGCTTGAGCTGCTGAGAGGCCGCCGGGCATCCAACCGCAGAGGAGGCGCCCGTTCGGGAGTCGTCGGCGAGGAGCGGGTACAGGCGTAGCAAGTAAGAGGCTAGTGAGAATTGAGACTATAGCCCGC
>JAQSXN010000203.1 GCA_029256665.1 Paenibacillus sp. | reverse complement strand
CCGGAGTACGGATGACGGCTTGACCTGGTCGTTCTTCAGTCAAATCGATCCGAACAACTTTGGTTTAAACCGCGATCAGCAAGGAATGACTACGTTGTATGTGCTTCCTCAGCAAGTTGGCAATTTCCCTGCGGGAACGCTTCTGTTCGCGTCGACGGACTGGGGGACCGATCAGAACACGATCCATATCTGGAGAAGCACGGATAACGGCGCCACCTGGCAGGTGCACGGCCATCTGGCTGCACGCGGCGGCGCGGGCACGCATCGGACTTGGGAGCCGGAATTTGCGGTATCCAGCGACGGAAGATTAATCTGCTTTTATTCCGATGAAAGACAGGCGGGTTATAACCAGGCGATCTCGCGGGAAATTTCAAGCGACGGCGGCCTGACCTGGGGGAACTACAGCATTATTGTCGGCAAGAATACGGATTGGAATTGGCGGCCGGGCATGCCCAGGGTAACCAAAGCGAAGAACGGAATGTACTTTATGTTTTACGAGCATCTTGGCGCTACCCCAAACTTTGCCGTCCGATTCAAAACCTCGTGGGATGGAATCAACAGGGGCAATCCGGCAGAGCTAGGAGCGGTGGTCGGGACGGGGATCTATCGCGCATCTCAGACTCCGGAGGTCGCGTATGTGGATGACGGGAGCACATATGGAAGGTTTTATGTGAGAGGCATGACGGATGTCGTTTCCTCCCATAACAAAATGTTTATGAGCAGCAACAACGGCGCAGCCTGGTCGCTTGTCGACGCTCCCTTGACGGTAACGGGCAGCGATCACAGCACGGGATCGGGTTGGAGCGGGACGCTTGTGCCGCTGGACCACAATCTCCTGCTTGAAGTGAACAGCGTACAGGTCGGCAGCCGGGTCGAGATCCGAGCCAATGTCGCTCAGATCAACGGCGATTCCGCCCTCGTCTCCGGCGCCGTGTATAAGCTGGTCAATCAGAATAACGGCCTGCTCCTGGACAATGCAGGCGGCGGTTCGCCGCCGGGAACCGAGACGATTCAATGGACGGACCTTGGAGCCGATACGCAATGGTGGCGAGCGGATTACAGAAGCAATGGATATTTCAGAGTCATGAACATGAACAACAATCTTGTGCTGGATGATCCTAACGGGATAACGACGCCAGGCACCAAGGTCATTCAATGGACCGACAACTTCCTGGATACGCAGCGTTGGAAGTTTACTCACAAAGGCGACGGTTACTACACCGTCATGAATGAGCATAGCGGCTTGCTCCTGGACAATGCAGGCGGAGGTGCTCCTCCGGGGACAAAAGTGATTCAATGGACCGCCAATGGACTGGATACGCAGAATTGGAAGCTTGTGCGGGTAGACACCGATATTCCGATCCATCGATTCGAAAGCTTTAATTTCCCGGGCAGCTACATTCATCATGAGAACGGAAGAGGCCAGTCTGACGGAGCCATCCAAGTATTCGGCGATTCGCAGTGGAGAATCGTCCCCGGCCTTGCCGATGCATCGGCGGTATCGCTGGAATCGGTCAACTTCCCAGGACATTACTTAAGACACCGAGACGGCGCGGTTTGGCTGGATGCGAACAACAATACGGCCTTGTTCAAGAACGATGCGACCTGGCGGCTTCGAACGGGCTTCTCGCATACCGGAGCCGCATCCTTCGAATCCTACAATCTCCCGGGACAATTTATGAGGCATATGAACGGCCTGCTCTATATCGCTTCTATTACTACTGCTACAGCGCAGCAGGATGCAACGTTTTTTGTAAATAACTAAGCGTTTAAAGGGGCTCCGGGCTTATTAGTCCGGGAGCTCCTTTCGTATGCACATCAAGTCGAATGTGATTGATAACATAGCACGGGCAACCTGTTGTCAACGCTTTCACCTTCAACTACAATATATAGTATCTATTATAGGAAAGTCGGGGATCTTATGGGGCATGCTTTCATTGAACAAATCGAACATTTTGCACCTCATGTATTCCAAGCCTTGGAGGGTGAAGGGTTATACCGTTCACATTCTCACGAGTCGGATGAGCTTACTCTCATATTGGACGGAGAAGGAAGTTATACGACACAAGGACATAACATCCTTGTTGCAAGAGGCGATTTGATCCTTATACCGGCCAATTTATATCATGGATTCGTGTGCTTGAAAGCTTGGAAAGGGATATCGGTCCACTTTCTCAAACAAGAGGTCCCTTCTTATTGCCAATATTTAGTTAATCATGCCTTTCAGCAAAATCCGGATCATATTCTTGTTTCCAGGCTGAATGGGTGGCAACTGGATAAGGCCGAATTGGCTTTGAGACAATTAGAGGAGGAAAGGTCCAGGACCGAATACAGCGACATTTCTTATGATCTGATGCGTAACGCGCTGGAGTCGCTGCTTCTCAGTTATCATGCCAACGCGTCGGAATCGATGAAAGCTTCCCGTATCGAGCAAGGAAGCGATAATCAGATTATACAGGATGCCTTGAAGGTGATTCATTCTTCCTACCAAACAGGGTTGAAAATATCCGATTTGGCCAACCATTATTTTTTGTCGGAAAACATTTTCCGCAAGAAATTTACGGAAATGGTCGGAATTTCCCCGAAACAATATATTATCAGCCTTCGGCTGAATGAAGCCAAAAGACTGCTGCAGCATACCCACAAGCCCATCGAATGGATCTCCTCCGAGGTTGGATTCACATCATCCAGTCGCTTCCATGAACTATTCGTCAAACATTTCGGGAAAACTCCGCTAGAGTGGAGAAAGCGAGAAGAGCCAAACTCCAATTGAATGCGCCAATACTAAAACGACCGTCGAAAACGGCGTTTTTTTGTTTTTTTTGGTTTCGAAACGTAAGCGTTTCCATGAACTGCTCGCAATCGGAAGCTGGTAAGATGAAGTTGTCATCCGATAACACATTTAAAGAGGGGGAACGTAAATGAAAGCGAAAAAAGCAATATGGACGACGGTATCTCTTGTCGTGTTGGCAACTGCGGCAATCGGCTGCGCAGGCACGAAAGAGCCCAATGCCGGCAATAACGTTAACCAAAGCGCAGACAACAATAATACCGCTGCAGACAACAACGGTGCGGAGAATACCGGCGAAAAAGCGAAAATCAAATTTGCCGGCTGGGGCGACCCTTCCGAGAAGCAAGTATTCGATCAGTTGATAAAGGACTTTGAAACCAAGAACCCTTCGATCGATGTGGAATACATGCACATGCCAGCCGATTACGTTGGCAAAATGAACACGATGCTGGCAGGCGGCACCGCTCCCGACGTGCTCTATGTGCCGGATGGCGACTTCGGCAGATGGGTAAGCGCGGGCTTGTTGCTGCCGATCGACTCTTACATCGAATCCAGCAATATCGACATTGGGGATATGTGGGAATCGGGTCTCATCCGCTACAAGTATGATGGGAAAAAGACGGGAGACGGACAGCTGTACGCCTTGCCCAAAGATATCGGACCTATTGTCTTGTACTACAATAAAGAACTGTTCGACGCCGCTGGCGTGCCTTATCCGAGCGCGGAGAATCCAATGACGTTCGACCAGCTGCTCGAAACGGCCAAATTGCTTACCAAAGACGAGAACGGCGACGGCAAGGCGGAGCAGTACGGCATGGGGCCGGCTTGGTGGGAAGGCTGGATCTGGGGCAATGGCGGCAAGATCTTAAGCGACGACCGCAAAGAATTTATGATGCATGAGAAGGCGGCAACGGACGCGCTGCAATTCGCCGCGGATCTGCGGAACAAGCATGGCGTCTCGCCGGACACCAGAGCGCTGCAAGCGATGAACGACGGTCAGATGTTCGAGACCGGCAAGCTTGCGATGATGCAGCAAGGACGCTGGATGGTGCCAACCTATCGGAAGCTGGATTTCGATTGGGACGTTGCTCCGAATCCGACCAACGGCAAGTGGGATGGACACAGCGGTTCCGTCGGGTTGGGCATCTATAGCAAAACGGCTAATGCGGACGCATCTTTTAAATTGGTAGAGTACTTAGGCGGTCCGGAAGGCCAAAAGCTGCAATCCGAAATGGGCTTCGCCATCCCGAGCTTCAAGTCGATGGCCAACAGCGATGTCTTCTTGCAGCCGGGCCAGAAGCCTGAGCATGCGGAAGTATTCGTCAAAGCGGCAGAGGCTCAAAAACCAGGTCCATGGACGAATCTTCCGAACGCCAAATGGTGGGATACGCTGAATCAAAGTCTGGCTCAAGTATGGGATGGAAGAAAGACGGCGGAAGCGCTCATGAACGAGCTGAAGCCTCAAATCGATAAAGCCATTAAAGAAGGAAACCCGAAACTGTTCGAATGATTGAAAGGAGGGGGCTAGTTGATTATGACGGAAGTCTCCGATAACCGACCCGTTCAACCAAGCCGCAAGGCTAAGCGCAAATTCAACAAAGAGTATTTATGGGGATATTCGTTCGTCGCCACACCTATCCTGGGCTTTATGCTGTTCGCTTTCATTCCGATCGGGTATTCGGTCTATGTGAGTTTTACGAAATACGATGCGTTTAATCCGCCGACGTTCAACGGCGCGGATAACTACGCAAGACTCTTGATGGAAGACCCTTTATTCTGGAAATCGCTAGTGAATACATTATATGCCGCGGTCGGTATTCCGATCGGAATGGCGGTATCGCTTGCGATCGCGATTGCGCTGAATCAAAAGATAGTCGGAATCAAGTTTTTCCGTACGGTATTTTTCTTGCCTACGATATGTTCCGTTGTTGCGCTGACGTTGCTCTGGAAGTGGATCTTTAACGCAGATTACGGCCTACTCAATTATTTGCTTAATATGGTTCATGTAACAGGTCCGGCATGGCTCAACGATGTTCGTTGGGCTATGCCCTCCATGATTATTCAAGGCGTATGGGCCGGCCTTGGATTCAATATGATCTTATATTTGGCGGCATTGCAGGGTGTGCCCAATACTCTATATGAGGCGGCCGAGATCGACGGCGCGGGAAGCTGGAAGAAATTCCGTTATGTGACCATACCCGGCATTTCGCCTACCACTCTGTATATTTTGATCACGGCTACTATCGCGGCATTGCAGGATTTTGTCCGGTTTATGATCATGACCGAAGGCGGTCCGGAATATTCGACAACGACCATTGTCTATTATTTGTTCCAGAATGCGTTCCGTTACATGGATATGGGCTACGCTTCCGCTATGGCCTGGGTGCTCGGTATCGTGATCATGTTCATCACCTTGATCAACTTCTGGCTGTCCCGGAGGTGGGTGCATTATGAGTAATAGCGGAAACAATCTAAGGAGATTGTCGGCTTACGTTTTTCTCATTGTCGGCTCGATATTTATGCTTTTGCCTTTTCTATGGATGTTCTCCACTTCGCTCAAGGAGGAAGGCAAAGTATTCGAATATCCGATTCGCTGGATTCCCGAACCGATCGAGTGGAGCAATTATGTAACGGTATTGACGGAAGCGCCGATGTTCGGCGGTCTTATGAACACGCTTATTATCATTCTCCCGCCGATGGTTGTCGGGCTGCTTACCAGCGCATTGGCCGCTTACGCATTTGCCAAGCTTCGATTCCCCGGCCGCGAGGTTCTGTTCATTGCGCTGCTCACGACGATGATGATTCCCGGCGTCGTAACGATGATCCCAACCTTCATCCTGTTCAAGAGCATCGGATGGCTGGATAGCTGGAATCCGCTAATGATACCCGGCATGTTCGGCTCGGCGGCATGCGTATTCTTTTTACGCCAATATTTCCGAACCATTCCAAGCGAGCTGGAGGATGCGGCGAAGATTGACGGTCTGAATCCGTTTGGCGTTTTTGTCCGGATTATGCTGCCTCTGTCCAAGCCGGCGCTCGCCGCGCAAGGCATATTCGGATTCCTTGGCGGCTACAACGATTTCCTAGGACCGCTCATTTATATCAACAGCCCGGAGAAATTTACGCTGCAGCTTGTTCTGGCATCGTTCCAAGGCTATTACGTTTCGAATTGGACTTTAATTATGGCCGGATCCGTTCTGGCGCTTATCCCGACGGTGATTCTATTTTTCTTTGCCCAGCGTTATTTTGTCGAGGGCATCACCATGACCGGGTTGAAGGGATAGGGAGGAGATTAACATGGGAACAGAAAGAGAAACTACGTTTAATAATCCGATTCTGGCTAACGGAGCCGATCCGTGGATGTATAGACATACGGACGGCCATTATTACTTCATGGTAACTGCGGGGAATCGTTTGGAATTGTTCAAATCCCGCTCGATGAGCCGCATTGCGGAAGGAGAGCGCAAAGTGGTCTGGCTGCCGCCGGCGTCCGGAATGAACAGTAAAAATTTGTGGGCGCCGGAAATTCATCATATGAATGGAAAGTGGTATATCTACTTTACCGCGAACGACGGCGGCGGAGATGACACGCGCAGAATCTACGTGCTGGAGAACGAATCCGACGACCCGTTCGAAGGGCAATGGGTCGAGAAGGGCGCAGTCAATACCGAGTTTGCCGGACTGGACGGCAGCGTGCTGGAGCATCAAGGAAAGCTGATATTCATGTATGCGGGATACGGTCATTTTCCGGCATACGGTTCGGCGATCTATGCGGCCGAAATGGAGAATCCGTGGACGTTGAAAGGCGAGAACGTGCTGCTGACCAAGCCGGAGTACGAGTGGGAGCAGCAAGGCGGAATGGCGATCAACGAAGGGCCTTGTTTTCTGAAGCGCTTCGGCAAAGTGTTTCTGATCTACTCGGCCAGCACCTGCTGGTCGGATGATTACGCGCTTGGGATGCTGAGCGCGCCCGAGCACAGCGACCTCTTGAATCCGTCTTCCTGGTCCAAGAGCGAAACTCCGGTATTCAATAAGTCCGTCAAGAACGGCGTATTTGGCCCCGGACATAACAGCTTTACCGTCTCCCCTGACGGGACAGAGGATTGGATCGTGTATCACGCCATACCGGAATCCGGCGGGGGCAGCGAAAAACGCGGCACGCATATCCAAAAATTCGGTTGGTCCGAGAATGGAGAACCGGACTTTGGGGTTCCTGCTTCGCTTGCAACGGATCTTCCGGTTGCCTCGGGCGAGGAATAAATGGGCAAACGTTTCGGGACATGGCGTTTGGTCTGGATCGGATTGACATTGATTCTGTGCGCCGCAGCGGTTGGAAC
>JAQSXN010000202.1 GCA_029256665.1 Paenibacillus sp. | reverse complement strand
TGAAAAGGGATTGGCGGATCCCGAACAGGCAGCAGCCATCGTCACCAGCAAGCCTATTACGGCCGAGCAGGCCAAGCGATATAAAGGAGAGGCATCATAACCTTCCGCGAAATTTCGCCAAAAGTCGCGTTTAGCTTGTTGCGCCTAGCAATTGGATGTGATATATTAAATGACGGTGTTAAAAACACACGCCGATCAATTCCGTTGACGGTGCTTTCGCCTGGCGAAAGTTTCGACGGAAGACGCGAACGGCGGAGGGACACACAAAAAACCATAACAGGAGGTGTTGAAGAAATGGCGGTTATTTCCATGAAACAGCTTCTCGAAGCTGGGGTACACTTCGGTCACCAGACTCGTCGCTGGAACCCTAAGATGGATCGTTATATCTTCACAGAAAGAAACGGAATTTACATCATCGACTTGCAGAAAACGGTTAAGAAAGTTGACGAAGCGTACAACTTTGTTAAATCGATCGCGGCTGAGGGCGGCACGATGCTGTTCGTAGGCACGAAGAAGCAAGCTCAAGATTCGGTGAAAGAAGAAGCGGAGCGTTGCGGCAACTTCTACATCAACCAACGTTGGCTCGGCGGCACGCTGACTAACTTCTCCACGATCCAGAAGCGCATCGATCGCCTGAAACAATTGGAAAAGTGGGAAGAGGATGGCACTTTCGAGGTTCTGCCTAAGAAAGAAGTCATCATCCTTCGCAAAGAAAAAGACCGTCTCGAGAAATTCTTGGGCGGCATCAAAGGCATGAAGGGCTTGCCTAGCGCACTCTTCATCATTGACCCGCGCAAAGAGCGCATCGCGGTAGCGGAAGCTCGCAAACTGGGTATCCCAATCGTAGGCATCGTTGATACGAACTGCGATCCGGACGAAATCGACTACGTTATCCCTGGTAACGACGATGCAATCCGCGCGGTTAAACTTCTGACGGCTAAGATGGCTGACGCAATCGTTGAAGCTAATCAAGGCGAGCAAACAACGGCGTAAGCCGGTTACCGAACTGACAATTTAGCGAACAACAAAGGGTGGTCAGATGGTGCAAACCTCTCACTACCCTTTTTTTGACCACAATGGAATTAGGTTGTCTTCGGAATTAAGGCTTAATATCCATATGGCGATAAAATCGACATATAAACGCGGTCGCTCTTCACCGACTGACCTCGAGACAGGTTTTCCCAACAAAATCCGATGTTAACTTTTAGGAGGGTTTTTTCAATGGCAGTTAGCGCTAGCGCGGTTAAAGAACTTCGTGAGAGAACGGGAGCAGGCATGCTCGATTGCAAAAAAGCATTGGACGAAACGGGCGGCGACGTAGATAAAGCGATCGCATTGCTTCGCGAGAAGGGCCTTGCGGCAGCGGCCAACAAAGCTGGCCGTATCGCTACGGAAGGCGTAGTCGAGTCTTACATCCATGCAGGCGGCCGTATCGGCGTAATCGTAGAAGTAAACTGCGAGACGGACTTCGTTGCGAAAACGGATCAATTCCGCGAATTCGCCAGAGATATCGCCATGCAAATCGCAGCTGCTAACCCGAAATTCGTTCGTCGCGAAGAGGTTCCAACCGACGAACTCGAAAAAGAAAAAGAAATCCTGAAAAACCAAGCGCTCAACGAAGGCAAGCCTGAAAAAATCGTTGAGAAGATGGTCGAAGGCCGTATCTCCAAGTACTACGAGGAGTACTGCTTGCTGGAGCAAAACTTCATTAAAGATCCGGACAAAACAATCAACGAGCTGCTGAACGAAAAAATCAGCAAAATCGGCGAAAACATCTCCATCCGTCGCTTCGTTCGTTACGAACTAGGCGAAGGCCTCGAGAAAAAAGTCGACAATTTCGTAGAAGAAGTTATGGCTCAAGCAAAACTGTAATCCGAACGCGAGAGGCGGGGCGGGGCGTCCGCCCCGCCTCCTTTTTTTCAATTTCTAGGAATGTATGGGCACTAACCTTGGCCGCAATAGCTGAATACTAATCGAAGGACCTCGAACGAGGTGCATGATGGAGGTTAACATGTTGGAGCATCCTGTATACAAACGCATCGTGTTGAAAGTAAGCGGAGAGTCATTGTCCGGCCAGGAAGGCTACGGCATCGAGGCATCGGTTATCTCGTCGATCGCCAATCAAGTCAAGGAAGTCATTGAATTAGGCGTTGAGGTAGCCATCGTCGTAGGCGGCGGCAACATCTGGAGAGGTATCGCCGGAACGGCCAAAGGCATCGACCGCGCCACTGCCGATTACATGGGCATGTTGGCAACGGTCATGAACTCTCTTGCGCTTCAAGACGCGCTAGAGCAAATCGATGTGCCAACTCGCGTTCAAACTTCGATCGCCATGCAGCAGATCGCGGAGCCTTACATTCGCCGCCGCGCGATTCGCCACTTGGAGAAGGGGCGCGTCGTCATCTTTGCGGCAGGAACGGGCAATCCGTTTTTCTCCACGGATACGACAGCCGCGCTTCGCGCCGCGGAGATCGAGGCGGAGGTTATTCTGATGGCGAAGAACAAAGTGGACGGCGTATATTCGGCGGATCCATTCAAAGACGAAAACGCGGAAAAATTCGAGGAACTGACCTACATGGATATGCTAAACCGCAATCTGGGCGTCATGGACTCCACCGCGTCGTCGCTTTGCATGGACAACAATATCCCGCTGATCGTATTCTCGATTACGGAGAACGGAAATATTAAGCGTGTCGTGCTTGGAGAGAAGATCGGAACAATCGTGAAAGGAAGTGCAAAATAATGCCGCAAACCATTAAAAAGAGCGCCGACGAGCGTATGGACAAAGCCATTGGCGCGTTTAGACGCGACCTGGCTACGCTTCGAGCGGGCAAAGCAAGCCCTGCGCTGTTCGACCGCATTCAAGTCGAATATTACGGAGCTTTGACGCCGCTGAATCAGCTGGCCAACATCAATACGCCGGACAGCCGCACGCTGATGATTCAGCCATGGGACAAATCGTCCGTAGCCGCGATCGAAAAGGCCATCATGAAATCCGACCTAGGGTTGACCCCGTCAAACGATGGCACCGCCATTCGGATTTCGGTACCGCCGCTGACGGAAGAACGCCGCTTGGACTTGGTGAAAAGCGCGAAAAAATTCGCCGAAGAAGCGAAGGTGGCAATCCGCAACATCCGCCGCGACGCGAACGACGACATCAAGAAGCTTGAGAAAACGGACATCTCCGAGGACGAGTCCCGTCGCCACCAAGAAGATATTCAGAAGTCGACGGACAAATTTATCGCGGAAGTCGATAAAGTATTGTCCGCCAAAGAAAAAGAGATTATGGAAGTATAATTGGCGATAAACCTGCCTCTACGCGCAGCCGCGCTAACGTCAGCGGCTCCGATAGAGGTTTTCTCAAATTCTAAGCTTGTTATACGATTTGCTTCTCAGTCGAGCTTAGAATTCACCGGGAAACGCTTGCGTCCGCCGCAGGGACGCCGTAGGCGTTTCTTCTTGTTTCTCATTTCGGATTGGGAGGAAGTCAGATGATCAAGCGGCTTTGGGCTAATCGAAGCAAAGCGAAAGTGTCCTTACCGCACACCGATGGAGTTCCGCCCGAAAACGTGCCCGAGCATGTAGCGATTATAATGGACGGGAACGGCCGCTGGGCCAAACGCCGCGGCCTGCCTCGCATGGCGGGTCACCATTCTGGCATGAAAGCCGTCAAAAGGATTACGATCGAAGCGAATCGGCTTGGCGTAAAATATTTGACGTTATACGCGTTCTCGACGGAAAACTGGAAGCGGCCTAAAGCCGAGGTTGATTTTCTTATGAAGCTGCCTCAGCAGTTCCTCGAGATCGAACTGGAAGAACTGATCGCGAACAATGTCCAGGTCAAGATGATGGGCCATCGCGAGGACTTGCCGCCGCATACGTTAAACGCCGTCGAAGAAGCTATAGCCAAAACAGCCGGGAATACGGGGCTGGTGTTGAACTTCGCGCTTAATTACGGCAGTCGGAAAGAAATGCTCGAGGCCGTGCAAAGCATAGCCGCCGATGTTCGGGACGGCAAGCTCGACCCCAAAGATATCGATGACGAAGCGATCGGTAAGAAACTATTGTCGAAGGAATTGCCCGATCCGGACTTGCTCATACGTACGAGCGGAGAACTGCGGCTTAGCAACTTCATGCTGTGGCAGCTCGCCTACAGCGAGCTATGGTTCACGGACGTTTATTGGCCGGAGTTTACGGAAAAGCATTTTAATGAAGCCATTGAAGAGTACGGACGCCGCGCTCGCCGTTATGGCGGCGTATAGCGCGGTCCAGACGGAGTGTGACCTTCCTTTGAAACAACGATTAATTACGGGCATCCTTGCCGGAGCTTTGTTCGTCGCGCTTACGATCGCGGGGGGCGCCTTTTATTCCGGTTTGCTCATTCTGCTTGCACTAATCGGATTTACTGAATATGTCAAGATGAACGGCGTCAAGTGGACCCATCCGTCCGCATGGATCGGTTACGCCGGCGTGTTGTTTTTTGTGTTGCCTTGGGCCGAATGGGGAATCGACGTGCCGTCTCCCGTGACGATCGTCTGGATGCTGATGTTTTTGCTGCTGGCCGTTACGGTGTTAGGCAAAAACCGGTTCACGATCGACGGAGCCGCGCTTATGCTGCTGGGTGCGCTATATGTCGGCTACGGCTTCTCGGCCATGATCGAAGTGCGGAGCATGAGCGACAACGGATTGTTTTGGTCGTTCCTCGCGTTCGGGTGCATCTGGGCTTCCGACGTCGGGGCGTATTTCGTGGGAAAAGCCATCGGCAAGCATAAGCTATGGCCGACGATCAGCCCAAACAAAACGATTGAGGGCGCGCTTGGCGGCGTCGTGCTTGCGCTTGTCGTGGCGGTCGTGTTCGCGCTGGCGGCGCCGGACGTGATTGCCGTGCCTCACGCGCTGCTTATCGGTTTAGTCGCGGCCGTAGCCGGCCAATTCGGCGACTTGATTCAGTCCGCTTACAAGCGCGTCAGATCGATCAAGGACACCGGGAACTTGCTGCCGGGACACGGCGGCGTGCTCGATCGCTGCGACAGCTGGATCATCGTGTTCCCGCTGCTGTTGCTGAGCGGGTTAATCCCGGTCTAAAGCGGATGGGGGAAATAAGATGAAAAAAATTGCATTGCTTGGGTCAACCGGCTCCATCGGCACACAAACGCTCGATATCGTCCGTCATCAGCGGGAGCGCTTCGCCGTTACGGCGTTATCGGCTGGCGCGAATACGGATTTAATTATCCGGCAGGCGTTGGAATTCAGACCTTCGATCGTAAGCGTGGCGACGAAGGAGCTTGCTGCCGATGTGGCGCCTTATATGCCCGCCGGCACCCGCGTCGTTTACGGCGACGAAGGTTTGATCGAGGTCGCGGCAGGTACGGACGCGGATACGGTCGTCACGGCGATCATGGGCAGCAGAGGGTTGTCCGCCACGCTCGCGGCAATCGCCGAAGGCAAGGCAATCGGGTTAGCCAACAAGGAAACGCTCGTAACGGCCGGACATATCGTCATGTCTCGCGCCAAAGAGAAAGGAATCTCCATCATTCCGATCGACAGCGAGCATTCCGCGATCTTCCAATGTTTGAACGGCGAGCCGCGAAGCGGCGTCCACGGCATTACGTTGACCGCATCAGGCGGATCGTTTAGAGACCGGACGCGCGCCCAGCTTGAAGGCGTGACAGTTGCGGAGGCGCTTAGCCACCCTAACTGGTCGATGGGCGCCAAGATCACGATCGACTCCGCCACGATGGTCAACAAAGGTTTGGAAGTGATCGAAGCAAGATGGCTGTTCGGCCTTACATACGATCAGATCGGGGTTCTGATCCATCCGGAAAGCATTATCCACTCCTACGTAGAGTTCGTCGACCGCAGTATCGTCGCCCAGCTGGGCATGCCGGACATGCGCGTCCCGATTCAATACGCGCTGACGTATCCGGAGCGGCACGATACGCCTTCCGCTCGGCTTGATTTGGCCGCGATCGGCAAGCTGCACTTCCGAGAAATGGACTTCGAGAGGTATCCTTGCTTGCGGATGGCATTCGATTGCGGTCGGCTCGGCCATTCCGCGCCAGCAGTTTACAATGCGGCCAACGAAGTCGCGGTTGACCGATTCCTTAAGGGCGAAATCACTTTCCTGGACATCGAACGCATACTGGAGACGGTGCTCGAGCGGCATACATTGTTCGAGATCAACGATCTAGAGAGCATAGCGGAGGCGGACGAGTGGGCTCGCCGACTGGCGGCGACGGTCTGACTTTCAACCCAGAAAGTGGTTCTCTTGTTTCGTACGGGAGAATAATGATAATCTATGTACAGGCCGTAACGAACAGGAGGCAAGACATCTATGGGAACAATTCAGGTCGTGTTTATGACCGTGCTCGTCTTTTTTGTGATCGTGACCATTCATGAATGGGGCCATTACTATTTCGCCAAGAGGGCAGGAATATTGGTCAGGGAGTTTGCGATCGGATTTGGTCCCAAGCTGTTCTCCGTCAAGCGCGGAGAAACCAGATATACATTGCGTCTCATCCCGGCGGGGGGCTTCGTCCGCATGGCGGGAGAGGATCCCGAAATCGTAGAGGTGCAGCCCGGACAGACGATTGCCGTCCGCATCAAGGACGACAAAGTAACGCGTCTCTATCTGGACCGGCTCGATGAACGAAGCGATACCGTTCGAGGCGAAGTTGTAGCCGTCGATCTGGAGCGTAGTCTTGCCATCAAGCTGAATGTGGAAGACGAATTGGAGTCGTACGCGGTTCATCCGCAAGCGCTCGTTATCGCAAGAGGCAAGGATACGCAGATCGCGCCGATCGACAGGCATTTCGGCAGCAAGTCGCTGCGTGCCCGAGCCATGGCTATTTTCGCTGGGCCTATGATGAATTTCATCCTTGCGTTTGTCCTATTCGGAGCATATATCCAGATGGTTGGGGTTCCGGTCGAGAATCCGACTTACATGTCGATCTCGAAGATCGAGGAAGGCATGCCGGCGGCGGATGCAGGCCTTAAGAAAGGCGATATCGTAAGCTCCATTAACGGCATCTCCATCGGCACCGATCTCGACAAGATGATCGACATCATCGGCAAGTCGCCGAACGAGCCGGTGAAGATCGAAGTCGTGCGCGACGGATCTCCTATCTCG
>JAQSXN010000201.1 GCA_029256665.1 Paenibacillus sp. | reverse complement strand
GGAGGACGCGACAACAACAAGCGCGACCACGAACGGCGGCGGCAAGGACGGCGGTTTGGCGCAAGCGGCGGCGGCCGCCATTGGCAATAGCGAGCTCGAGGGCGTAAACGTCCGCGTCTATCTTAGCGACAGCGGCAAGGTCGAGAAGGTTCCGATCGAGACGTACGTCATGGGCGTGCTGGCGGGAGAGATGCCGATCGACTTCGAGCTGGAGGCGATGAAGGCGCAAGCCATCGCGGCGCGAACCTATATCGTGCGGAGGCTGGCCTCGGGCTTGAACGAGCTGGCAAGCCGAGGGGCGGATGTCAGCGATACGGTTCAGCATCAGGTGTACATTTCCAAGAAGGAATTGGCGGGACGCTGGGCGGGGGAAGAGAAGAAAGCCAACCTGGAAAAGCTGGAGCGGGCGGTTCGGGAAACGAGAGGGCTAGTCGTTACCTATGAGGGTCAGCCGATCGAAGCGGCCTTTTTCTCGACGAGCAACGGGTTTACGGAAAATTCCGAGGATTATTGGACATCCGCGCTCCCTTACCTTCGCAGCGTCGACAGTCCGTGGGACAAGGAGCTGTCGCCTCGCTACGAGCAGCAGACGACGTTTAAAGTCTCGCAATTCTATTCCGCGATGGGCCTATCGGGCAAGGCGGCCAGCGCCAAGAAGCCTTCTATGAAAGTGGCGGACAGGACGGACGGCAACCGCATCAAGTCGCTCCGCATTAACGGCAAAACGTTCGCCGGCAGAGAAGTGAGAGAGCGTCTAGGTCTAGCTTCCTCCGAGTTCAGTTGGAAGATTAGCAAAGGCTCGATCACTTTCACGACCTATGGACTCGGGCACGGCGTAGGCATGAGCCAATGGGGCGCGAACGGACTGGCCAAGGCGGGCGGCAGCGCGGCGGATATTCTGCTCCATTATTATACCGGAACGAAGGTCGAGCAAGCTTCGAAGCTACCAGCGCGATAAACTCTTAAAAAAAGCTATACCTCACGTATAAACCTAGTAGATCTGGCAACAATGGCTAGTGAGGTGATAGCAAATGAATGAACAAAATCAGAACAAAAACAAGCAAGAAACTCCCAAAAATAATCTGGGAGGCGCGTCTGCCGCAAACTCTAGCAGCGGACTGAGGAAGCTTTTCGCAAAGCGATGGGTTTCTCCAGCGATCTTCATGGCTGCGGCAGCAATTATCGTTACTCTAATGTGGATCTATCAGGGCTCGACTGACACGGATCAACCCACAATGGGTCCGGAGAGCGGCACTGAAGTTTCGCAAGGTAACGAAGAGGTTCCAAGCAATGGCGAGGAAGTCGTCGACGTGATCGCAAGCGGCGAGAAAATGCAGTGGCCGGTAGCCGATGCAGCCGCGCTCCAGAAAGAAACGCTTTATTATGACGAGAACGCGAGCGAAGCCGAGAAGGAAGCCGCGCTTATCGAGTACAACTCAACGATCACGCCGCATACGGGCATCGACTTCGTCGATCCGAACGGCGCCGCGTTCGATGTTATGGCCGCATTGTCCGGAAAGGTCGTGCAGGTAGAGAAGCACCCTACCAACGGCAACGTCGTCGAGATCGATCATGGCGGCGGTCTCGTTACGGTGTACCAAAGCGTGACGGACGTACAAGTCGAAATTGGCGACGAGGTCGAGCAGAACACGGTCATCGCGAAAGCGGGCCGTAGCGATCTGGAGCGCGATCATGGGATCCATCTCCACTTCGAGACGCGTCTGAACGGTTCGCCGATTAATCCGAAGGATTATATCGCCGCCGAGTAATTAAAGCCTAGGACGAAAGTCTCCCGGAAAGCATGGCAGGCAAGGGATTTATCCCTGGCCTGCTTCTTTTTTTGCAAAAATATTCACTTTCAGGGCTTGTCACCCTCGGACATAACGAATATATACCCACTCCACTCATATAATGTACCAAACTATCTCGAGTAGGGAGGCGGGAACGTGCACGATTACATCAAAGAGCGAACCATTAAAATAGGCCGCAGCATCGTGGAAACGAAACATACGGTGCGGACGATCGCAAAAGAGTTCGGCGTATCCAAGAGTACGGTGCATAAGGATTTAACCGAACGGTTGCCCGAAATTAACCCGGACCTGGCCGACCAGGTGAAGCACATTCTCGAATATCACAAGTCCATCAGGCATCTAAGAGGAGGGGAAGCGACCAAAATCAAATACAAGAAAACCAGCTCCAAGAAACGCGAGGTGCTCGCGGCGGGGAAGGCTTGACGAACCTGCCCGAGAAGGTTTAATTTTTGCTCGGCGCATAGAGGATTTTGGTCTATTTTGACGAATAATGTACGTTAGGGGTTTTTCCCTGTGGGGGAAACCAAATGGAACGCCTGCGTACAAATTATTGGTTGGGGGACTTACACCTTATGCTGAGCAAGGATATTGGTATTGATCTAGGGACGGCTAACGTATCCATTCATGTCAAAGGAAGAGGCATTGTGCTTGACGAGCCTTCGGTCGTGGCGATCGAAAGCGACACGAAGAGAGTGCTTGCGGTCGGCGAGGACGCGCATCGCATGGTCGGAAGAACGCCAGGCAACATCGTGGCGATTCGTCCGCTGCGCGACGGCGTCATCGCCGACTTCGAGATTACGGAGATTATGCTGAAAGCGTTTATTGACCGGGTCGACGGCCGCAAGTGGTTTAGCCGTCCCCGGATTTTGATCTGCGCGCCGACGAATATCACTTCGGTCGAGCAGAAGGCGATCCGGGAAGCCGCCGAGCGCAGCGGCGCGAAGGAAGTGTACCTGGAAGAAGAGCCTAAGGCCGCGGCCATCGGGGCCGGGATGGACATCTTCCAGCCGAGCGGCAACATGGTCGTGGATATCGGCGGGGGGACGACGGACATCGCCGTGTTGTCCATGGGCGATATCGTGACGGCATCTTCCATCAAGGTGGCAGGCGACAAGTTCGACGACGCCATCTTGAGGTACATCAAGAATAAGTACAAGCTCCTGATCGGCGAGAGGACAAGCGAAGACATCAAGATCAAGATCGGCACCGTATACGAAGCGGACCGGAACGAAGAGATCGATATTCGCGGGCGCGACATGGTGTCCGGCTTGCCGCTGACCGTGACGATCCGCTCCGGCGAGGTGCGGGAGGCGTTGCGGGATTCGGTCATGCAGATCGTCGCTTCGGCGAAATACGTGCTGGAACAGACGCCTCCGGAGCTGTCGGCGGACATTATCGACCGCGGCGTCATTCTGACCGGCGGCGGCGCGCTGCTCGGCGGAATTGACGCTCTGCTGGCGGACGAGCTTAAGGTGCCCGTGCTGATCGCGGAGAACCCGATGCATTGCGTCGTTAAGGGGACGGGCATCCTGCTCGACCACTTGGACAAGCTCAAGAAGTGATAAAACCTTTATCGAAGCATATCAAGATGCGCGATCGGGCGGGATCGTTCCGCGGGTAGGGCGCCTTAGGGGGGCGCGCCGAGGCGGAACTTAAGTCTTTGGTCCCATGCCGGGCTATTCAACGGTGCCGCCGGCGGGCCGATATATATAGATGAAGAGTGCGTAGCGTACATAGTGCAGATCCGAGGAGGAATACCGTGCTAAGAGGTCTATATACGGCAGCGTCTGGCATGATCGCGCAGCAGCGCCGACACGATACGGTAACGAACAATATTTCCAATATCAATACGCCGGGATACAAACAGACGAACGCCGTGACGCGTTCATTCCCGGAGATGCTTCTCAGGATGACGGGGATCGAGAACGCCGACCGCACGGAAGTCGGACGGTGGACAAGCTCCGTATTTGCGGAGGAGAGCCTATCGATCCATCTGCAAGGCGACTTGACGCAGACGAATCAGGCTTCCGACTTCGCGCTTGTTTCCAACATCGAAGTGGACGGAATCGCGTTCGACGCGTCAGGCAAGTCGGTATCGGAGGACGGCGAGGTCGTGTTCCAGCCTCAAGCGTTCTTTACGGTGCAGGATCCAAGCGGAGAAGTGCGCTATACGCGCGGCGGCAAGTTCACGGTAACGGGCGACGGCTTCTTGATGACGGGCGACGGCTCTAACGTGCTCGGCACGAACGGCCAGCCGATCACGCTGCCGCAAGGCATCAGCCTGGACAGCTTGGTTCTGACGCAGGACCAACGGTTTATCGATGCGGCGGGCAATGATATCGGCGTGCAGATGCTGATCTCCCGAATCGAGAACCCGAACGATCTAGTCCGCGAGGGCAACGGCAACTTCCGCTTCAAGAACGACGAGGGCGAAGTGCGAGCCATTGCGGCCGGAGAGCGCATCGAGGTCAGACAAGGTTACGTGGAGCGGTCCAACGTCGATGCGGCGCAGGCATCGGTTGACCTGATGTCCGCGCTCCGCGCTTACGAAGCGAATCAAAAGGTGATTCAATTCTACGATCAGAGCTTGCAGAAGGCGGCGAACGAGATTGGCCGCGTCTAACGACTATGAGGCTAAAGGGGACTGACGCGGCATGAACGCTTCGATGATAAACGCGATGGTATCGATGAACGCGCTCCAGCAGAAGCTGGACTTGCTTTCGGACAACATCGCGAACGTTAATACTGTTGGCTACAAGAAGAAGGAAGCGTCCTTCGAGGATCTGCTGACGAACATGAAGAGCCAGGCGGAATCCATGGGTTTGCCAGGTCGCCTAACGCCTCTGGACTACAACCAAGGTTGGGGCGCCAGAGTGAACATGATTCAACCCAACCTGTCTCAAGGGCCGCTTAAGTCGACGGAGAATCAGTCCGACATCGCGATCGAAGGCAACGCCTTGTTCGAGGTCGAAGTGGACGGCGCCGGCAATCGCGCATATACGCGCAACGGAGCCTTCCAGTTGACGATGAGGGCAAACGGTGATACGATTTTGGCAACGGAAGACGGTTATCCTGTCGTGGCTATCGTGCCGGACGGCAACGGCGGTTTCGCGGAGGGCAACATCGTGGTGCCCGAAGGGTACAGCATGCGCGTGGATGCGGACGGAACGGTGCTAGGCGTTTCCTCCGGAGACACGATCACGCTCGGCAGCATCAAGCTGCTGCAAGCTTCCCGCCCTGCCGCGCTTACGCCGGTAGCAGACAATTTGTTCGCGATCGCGGCCGGCATTAATGTCGACGATGTCGTGCAAGAGATTGTGCCGACGATGGATAATCGGATCGCTCTGCGTCAAGGCTACCTAGAGCAGTCAAATGTACAACTGACTGACGAGATGACGGAGCTAATCAATGTCCAGCGCGCTTATCAATTGGCAGCAAGAGCGTTATCGTCCAGCGATACGATGATGGGTATTGCAAACACGATGCGCGCGTAGGATGGAATGAAGGTGATAGTATGGTCGACGATCGAAGGGATTCGAGCCGTACCGAATTGGAAAGCAGGCCCGCAAGCGGGGTCAGAGCCGGCGGAGCAACGGCCGAGCTGAGATCCGCGGGCGGCGGCTTGTCCCGCATGGAGCGTCACGGCGGCACCCCCTCGGGGAGTACGACTGCCAAGGCGAAGGAAGTGCCGGGCAAGACGGCCAAGCTTACGTTCGAGAAGAAACACGAAGAGCCCGAAGAACCCGAAGACGTGACGGAGATGGACGAAGACGACGAGGAGCGCAAGTACCCCAAGTGGGCAACCGTGTCGTTCTGGCTGTTCCGCAAGAGCATCGTCCCTATCGTAATGGTGGTCATGCTGGTGGCAGGCTTGTACGTCGGATACGTCATTATGGGCAAGTCCCCTAAGGACGAAGTATTCGATTGGGCAACCTGGCAGCATCTCTACGATCTCGTATTCGCGGAATCTTAATCGGTTATAGATCAGATCATTCCCAGGCCATCGCCTATTGCGAAGTCCTCCCGGTAATCGGGGGGCTTTTTTGACGTATAGAGGCGCGGCTTTGGCAAATGAACGACAAGCCATTATAATGGAGAAGCCATGAAGTTGTCAGCAGTACGGAGAAGCGCATCAATCTCGGGTATGGACGAGCTGCTTATTACATCCGCTTTAGAAGCGGCGAAAGAAGGTTTTTCCGCGTGATTTTTTCTACATACACGTTTATTTTCGTCTTCTTGCCGATCACGTTGCTTGGGTACAGGCTTCTTAGTTATCTAGGTTGGATGAACCTGGCCAAGCTGTGGCTGGTGTTGGCGTCCATCTATTTTTATTCGAAGGGCAGCGGGACGTTCATATTCCTATTCATTGCCGATATTCTGGCGAACTTCGTGATTGGAACGCTTATCGTGAAGATGGCGGACAAGCAGGCCATATGGACGAAAAGGCTGCTGCTTACCGCAGGCTTGCTGCTTAACGTAGGTTTCTTGGGATACTATAAGTATGCCAACTTCGCCATCGAAAACATAAATCTGCTTACGGGAGGCGCCTTCCCGCTGCTGGACGTCGTGCTGCCGCTCGGCATCTCGTTTTTCACATTCCAGTTGATCGCATACCTGGTGGACTGTTATCGGGGGAAAACGAAGGAGACGCCTATATTGGAATTTCTGCTCTTCATCACCTTCTTCCCGCAGTTGATCGTCGGACCGATCGTCCATCATGCGGATATTATTCCTCAATTCAGGGATCGGAAGGTGGCGTTGTTTAGCGGCGCGAACATGATCCTCGGCATTTTCCTGTTTTCTATGGGTTGCGCCAAAAAAATCATGCTTGCAGATCCTCTTACAAGCTATGCCGCAACCTTCTATTCCGACGTGGCGGCGGGAGATACCATCACGGCTTGGGTGGCATCGGTAGGATATTCCGTCTCGTATTATTTCGACTTGTCAGGATATGCGGATATGGCGCTCGGCCTCGCTCTCATGTTTAATATCCGTCTGCCGCATAATTTCAATTCTCCCTATAAGGCTAGGAATTTCCGCGAATATTGGCAGCGATGGCATATGACGTTGTCCAAATTTCTATCGGATTACATTTTTCGGAGCTTCTACCGGAAGGGGAGCGGGAGCTTCAATTTTTATTTTTCCGTCATGATGACCTTCTTCGTATCGGGCTTCTGGCACGGGGCGGGCTGGCAATTTATTGTTTGGGGTATCGTCAACGGCGTGTTCGTGTGCTTGTCGCATATGATGTACCGCAACAAGTGGCAGCTGCCGTTCTTGGTTGCTTGGACGATGACGTTCGCCGGCATCGTCGGGACG
>JAQSXN010000200.1 GCA_029256665.1 Paenibacillus sp. | reverse complement strand
GTGAACGCGATTAGCGGCGAGGTAGCGACCGATGGCGGAGACGAGAGTAGCGGAGAAGAAAGCAAGACAAAGTCGGATAGTTAGAGCTGTTTTGGACGAATGGGGCGGACGTCAGGGGTGGAAATCGGCCAAGATGCAGGGCTAGGGTTTGACCATAAATGGTTAGTTTAGGCGCGTGCGAGACCTGGCAAGTGGATGAGGCGTTCGAGTTAGGCGCAGAGTTTTGCTGAATGGAGTATCGAGTGGCGCGGGCTAGCATTGGGGCATTTTGTAACGGACATGGATGACACTATTTAGCGATTTGAGCGCTATTTTGAGATGTAAGGGACATGGATGCTCCTATTTGGTATTAGAGACTTATATTTATCTAGAAATCGGCAACTTTAGGTTCCGTGCGTCCGTTAGAATGTTACAATAGAACATATCGGCGAAATAACGTCAGCGGTGTCCGTAACAAAGCAGGATGAGGAAGCTCGAATCCGCTTGAATAGGCTATTTTCGCTTGCGAGTGGATGTGCATGGAGTGCCGCAGTGTCGATGCGGCAGGCGTGCGGCAAATTGGGAATATGTTTGCATGGAAGAGCCGGGGCTTGACGTGGTTAGATAGAGTAGAGTCCGATTCTGTCTGGCCAAACATGCGATTGTCATAGATTGCGAGATTCATAGGTAGATGCCTACCTAATAGTGTTCAAAAAGTTTGATTTTCAGTACCGAGAAGGTTGAATGAAGATAGGGAATGAGGAGCGGAGCGTAGCAGAGCTACGTGAGCACCGGAAGTCCCGGCTAAGTTCAAGATTCGATGTCGATACACTTCTCGAGTTACTTCGTAATCATAATTGGACTTTTTGAACAGCCTCTTATATCAGGTGTTGCCGATCGGGTGGCAGGAGAAGGGATTGGACGGTTTGGGACTTCGATTTACGGTACTGGGGAGCGGATCGACGGGGAACTGCACCATCGTACAGGGGAACGACAAAACGATAATGGTCGACGCGGGCCTCAGCATGAAGAAGCTGGAGGAGCTGATGCGCGAGCGCGGCGTCAGCCCGCATGAGATCGACGCGCTGGTCGTGACGCACGAGCATTCCGATCATATTAAAGGGCTCGGCGCGTTTGCCCGGAAGCACGAGGTTCCGATCTATGCGAACGAAGCGACCTGGGGCGCCATGGAGCGGCTGATCGGCACGATCGCGCCGGAGCAGCGGGTCATCATGGAGTCCGGGGAAGATCTGTCCTTCGGCTCGCTGCAAATGCAGTCGTATCCGATCTCGCACGACGCGGCGGAGCCGGTGGGCTACTGCTTCCAGGAAGACGGCGAGAAGCTGAGCCTGGCGACGGATCTCGGCTACGTGAGCGAGAAGGTGAGGCGGCAGATCATCGATTCGGACGTGCTGGTGCTGGAGTCGAACCACGACACCGAGATGCTCCGGATGGGCCGGTATCCGTGGAACATTAAGCGCCGCATCTTGAGCGACGTCGGACACTTATCCAACGTGGCCGCGGGCGAAGCGTTGATCGAGCTGATGACGGACAGAACCAAACGCGTCTATCTGGCGCATCTCAGCCTCGACCATAATCAGATGGATCTGGCGATGTTAACGGTCCATTCTATATTGGAGAATCACGGAATATTTTATAAGCAAGAGGAGTTTCCGCTCCGTCATACTTACCACGACCGACCTACGCCATGGGATGAAGTGAAGAGGAAATCAGACTCTCCAGTTGCTCGTCCAACTGCTCAGCCTTGGCGGTAAGCTCTTCGCGCGTCAGCAAGCCCTTGTCGATGAGCAGCTCCAGCATCGCGCTGAGCGTAAGCACCGTGCGGTAATGCTCCTCCTTGAGGTCGGCCAGCTTGGCCGTCAGCTGTACCTGTTCCCAGGCGGCAGGCGCGTTCCGTTTCATAGACATCTCTCCTTGTTTAAAAGTGGTAGTACCGTTGCCGAGAATCTAGCGAACTTTTTGAACTGCCTCTATTATTATTTTAGTCCATTCTTCCGAAAACATTCCTAGATTACAAAAAAGAGATAGCTTCGGTTCCAAGGAGAGGAGCGAGTACGATGAGCATATTCGACGACGATTTTTATTCCACCAAGGTGTCCAAGCGAACCGTCAAGCAGAGCCAGCGGGAAGACACCAGGTTTTCATACAGAAGCGGCGAGCGCAAGTGGTCGAACATGCGAATCGCGTTTATCTCATCGTTCACGAGCGCGGTCGCGGCGACGCTGCTCTTCGGGTCGATCTTCGGATGGATCGGCGGGAGCGAGCCGGCCAGCGGCAAGGGCGGAACCTCGCCTAGCGGACTCGTCACGACCGGGGATCCGTCGGAGCGGGCCATTAACGCCGCGGCCAAGGTCAGTCCGGCCGTCGTCAGCATCATCAACGATCAGCTGTTCGGCTTCGGTCTTGGAGGCGAGAAGCTGGAAGGCGAAGATGCCAAGGAAGGCGAAGGCGTGATGCGCGAAGCGGGCGTCGGATCCGGCGTCATCATTAAGAAAAACGACGGCAAAGCGTATATTGTAACCAATTATCATGTGGTTGCTGGCGCCCAGCGCGTGCGCGCCGTCTTGACGAACGGCGAAGTTAGGGAAGCAACCGTCGTCGGCGAGGACCAGATTACCGATCTGGCCGTGCTGGCGATCGACGATAAAGGCATCGACACGGTCGCGGAGGTAGGCGATTCTTCGGCGCTTCGCAAAGCGGAGTTCGTGATGGCGATCGGCAATCCGCTCGGCATGGGCGAGTCCATTACGATGGGCGTCGTCAGCGTCATCGAAGAGGTCGTGCCGGTATCGCTTAATCAGAACGGCGTCATCGACTGGGAGCAGGAAGTCATCCGCGTCGACGCCGCGATTAACCAAGGCAACAGCGGCGGACCGCTCATCGATATGGACGGCCGCGTCGTAGGCATCAACAGCATGAAGATCGCCGACTTCGGCGTGGAGAGCATCGGCTATGCCATTCCGATCAACAAGGCGATGCCCGTTCTGGAAGAACTGATGGATCAGGGCTTCGTATCGCGGCCGTACCTTGGCGTCTACACGCTGGATCTGGAGCAGTACTTCCGCCAGCAGGATATGAGCGAGCTGGAAGGACTGTTCGGCGAAGGTGAAGAAGGCTGGCTGGGAGAAGAAGAGGGCGAAGGCGAGAAGGGCGCTGAGGGCGGCGGTGAAGGCGGTGCCGAGGAGCAAGAGGCTCCTCCTGCCGAAGACGAGATGCCGGCACCGGAGCAGCCCGCAGACGATCTCAAGCTGCCTGACGACGTCTTGTCCGGCGTCATCGTGCTTGAAGCGGTTGGACCGGCGCTTAAGGGCGGTCTGAAGTTCAACGACGTCATCGTCGAGCTGGACGGCCATGCGATCGCCAGCACGATGGAACTGCGCAAGTACCTCTACGGCAAGAAAAAGATAGGCGATTCCATCGAGGTGTCGTACTATCGCGATGGGAAGTTAAGCAAGGCGATGCTGAAGCTGAGCGAGAGCGTGGCGGAGGAAGAGTAGGATCGACAATAAAAGCGGCAGCCCCGGACAAGGAAATATGGTCCGGGGCTGCCGCTTTTTCAATGACTTTTAATCACCATCGAAATTTTGTAGTTTGCGTGTTCGCTCAATCCATTCAAAAATTCATCTACGTGCTCTTTCGACGGGAATCTGCACTCGAGCAGGTAACATCCGTCTCCGATAATTTTGTAATTGTTAAGGATGAAGCGTTCCTGCGCTTCGAGAAAGGAGAACAGCGGCTGGTGGTGATGGCTATTCGTGAAAATCGTGATAAAAGCATGGATCCTATATCCTAATTTGGACGAATTGACTTTAATCGAATACCCCTCGATAACGCCGGCATCCTCCAGCTTCGCAACGCGGCTAGCGGCTGCTTGTCCGGTCAAATGAACCTTCCCGCCTAGCTCCTTCATTGTGATGCGACTATTTTTGGACAATTCAGCCAGAATAAGCTCATCAGTCTGATCCATTGTAACCTCCGCCTGCATTCAGCTTTTTCAAAATTCAAGCCCTAACGCCAAATGACTTGATTTAAGTTATGTCATTCGAGATGAGCATTTACTACAATTAACACATGAACAAAGTAGAGGAGCTGTCAATCATGAAAGTAACGTTGATTCGAAACGCAACCTTGGTTGTTGAATATGCGGGCAAAAAGTTTCTCATCGATCCATTCCTGGCCGATAAGGGCGCCTATCCGCCATTCCCGAACTCTCCCAGACAGGACCAACATAATCCGTTGGATAGCTTGCCTGCTCCCATAGACAACATTATAAACGTTGATGCGGTTATTGTAACCCATTTGCATATAGACCACTTTGATGAAAAAGCAAAAGAGGTTTTGCCCAAAGGCATTCCCATGTATGTACAAAATGAAACAGACGCCGAAGAGGTCCGCAGCGCTGGCTTTCAAAATGTTGAAGTTCTTAGCGAGCATTCACGCTTTGAAGATATTCAGCTCATTAAAACCAAAGGCGAACATGGCCGGGGAGAGATCCTCAAATTGGCCGGAGAAGTCTGCGGCATCGTCATGGCCCATCCAAGCGAAAAAACGTTGTATGTAGCCGGAGATACGGTCTGGTATGATGCCGTTCGGGAGGTCATCGAAACCCGAAATCCGGACATCATCGTCGTCAACGGCGGGGATAATCAATTCTTGCAAGGCGGTTCTTTGGTGATGGGGAAAGACGATATCTATCAGGTTTATCAAGCGGCTCCCGATTCGACCATCATTTCCGTCCATATGGAGGCCGTGAACCACTGGGCCTTGTCGAGAGAAGAATTAAGAAGCTTCCTGAAGGAAAAAGGTATTTCTTCTACGGTTTTCGTGCCGAATGACGGCGAGTTCTACATGTTTTAATCTTTTGCATGAAAGACGAAACGCCGCGTTTCCCTTGAGGGGAGACGCGGCGTTTTGTTGTAGGTGAAGGGAGGTTGTGTCTGGCTGTTTAGTAGGCTGTCCAGCCGGCGTCCGCCGTGACGACCGTGCCGTTGACGAAGCTGGAGTCGTCGGAGGCGAGGAACAGGGCGACCTTCGCGATTTCCTCCGGCGTGCCCGTGCGCGGGTTGATGCCCATGCCTACCATGGCGCGGCCCATGCCGAACTCGTTCGGCGCGTTGATGGACGTTGCGATGTTGGTCGCTACGGCGCCCGGCGCGATGGCGTTGCAACGGATGTTTTTGACGGCGTATTGGAAACCGACGTTCTTGGTGAGGCCGACGACGGCGTGCTTGGCTGCCGTATAAGCCGCGCCTGCGCGGGAGCCGTTCAGGCCGCCTGCGGATGCGATATTAACGATGACGCCGCCTTCCTTCTCGAGGAAGATCGGGAGCGACTTACGAATGGTGCGCATCGGGCCGGTCGTGTTGACCGCGAAGACGCGATCCCACAGCTCGTCCGTCAGATCGCCGGCGGGAACGAAGTTGTCCATGATGCCGGCGTTGTTGACGAGAATATCGAGCGTGCCGTATTCGGCGACCGTGGAGTCGACGAGGTTCTGCACGTCCTCTTCTTTGGCCACGTTGGCCGCCACGGCGAGGGCGGTACCGCCGTTTGCTTGGATCTCTTCGACAACCTTCGAAGCATTTTCAACATTAAGGTCGGAAACAACGACTTTGGCGCCTTCGGACGCGAAGAGCAACGCGATGGACTTGCCCATGCCGGATGCCGCGCCTGTTACGATCGCTACTTTGCCTGTCAATTTCATGGATGATTCCTCCTTTGAGGGATAGTAGGGTCAATCGGATTTATTATTAATAACCAACACTTGTACAGTACAGAACAGGTGTTACTTTTACTATAATGGATGTAGGGATAGGGCCACAATATATAAAACGTTTTCAAATGTGCGATAATAGACAAAGCATGCGGGTTTGTTGGGGATGAATTGCTGGAAAGGCGGGAGAGGAATGGCAGTGCGGGAGAATGACCGGCGCGTGGTGCGGAGCAAGACGGCAATGAAGGAAGCGCTGCTTGGGCTGATGGAGCGGAAGAGCTACTCCGACATCTCCATTACGGAGATCGTGGAGACGGCCAATTATAATCGCGGGACGTTCTACGCCCATTACGAGAACAAGGACGGGCTGCTGGCCGAAGTGATCTCGGAGTTGATCGAGGAGTTGATCATCGCGTTTCGGGCGCCTTATGCGGACGTGGAGATTTTTCGGGTGGATGAGCTTGGGGCGCATTCGGTGACGATTTTCGAGCATATTGATAAGAGGAAATCCGTCTACTCGACGTTGTTCCGCAGCGAGACGCTGCCGATGATCAAGGAGAAGATGTTGGGCGCGATCAAGCGCATCCTGGTGGAGGACCTGAGTCCGGTCGGCGACGAGAAGTCCACGATCAATCCCGAGCTCAGCGTCGTCTACAGCGTGCATGCGCTCATGGGACTCGTGTTCCACTGGATCGAAGGCGGCTTCGCGTATACGGCGGCCTATATGCAGGAGCAGCTGATTCAGCTCATTCACTTGCGGCCGGGGGAGACGAAGACGGTACGAGGCAAGAGCAAGCGCGGGTAAGGGAGTATTGGGCGGAATATTGGGAAGGGCTGGGGAAGTCGGGAAGAGGCTTCACAGGGGCGGACAAATTCTGTTATGCTGGGGATAGAAACAAGGATTAGCACTGATACTAACTAACGAAGAATAGGAATGTGACTCCATGTATTGTGTATGCAAACCGTGTATCGAGAAGGCTTTGGAGAGATTCGTGGACGAATACGAAGACGCGCCGGACGTGGTGGATCTGAAGGAAACGCAATTCGCCGACTGGGACCCGCCGCGCAAGTGCGACTTCTGCGAGGATGCGGCCGAGTTTTTGGTGGTTTAGCGGGGCGGGGGGCTGAAGCCTGTCCCATGTCGGGTTAAACCGTGTTCGGCAAGAAGCCGAGCTTAAGTCATGAGCTTGCCGCATCCGTCGATGCGGCTTATTTGCATTGGAGCAAAGGTTAATCGCAGATGAGAGCTGGGCACCTCGGAGGAGGTGCTTTTTGCATTACAGCAAGATCGGGAAAGTGTACGTCGGCATCGGCATGTTATCTTGTGATTGTGTTCATCGAGTAATCCGAATCCATTGGCAGTTTTTTGATAGGGGCATAAATGCGGTAGTCGGCATCAAGATTGTGAATGTCATCAAAG
>JAQSXN010000199.1 GCA_029256665.1 Paenibacillus sp. | reverse complement strand
GCGAACTACCAGGACTCCCCGGCGGGCATTCAAGCGGCGCAAGAAAAAGGCGTGTGGGGCATGGGCAACGACTCCGACATGAACCGTTACGCGCCGGAAACCTACGTCACCAATCCCGTGCTGAATTGGGGCCCTTATTATGTCGACGTCGTGCAAAGCGTCATCGACGGCACTTGGGCTACGCATCAATATTACGGCGGCTTCAAGGAAAACATGGTCGACATCGCGCCGTTCGGCAAAAATGTGCCGCAAGATATCCAAGACTTCGTTAACGCCAAAAAACAAGAAATTCACGATGGCGCGTTCGAAGTGTTCGCAGGCCCGATCATCGATCAATCCGGAGCCGAGAAGCTAGCGGCAGGCGAGACGATGAAGCAAGAAGACATCCTGGTCATGGACTACTTCGTCAAAGGCGTCAAAGGCACGATTCCCAAATAATTATTAATTAACGGCATAAATTAACGGCATTAATTAATAACGCTAATTAAAGCGGAAGGATGATCCGAGAATGCCGGTACTAGATACCGTACTGCTAAACGTTTGGCACCCCGTCCTCTTCTCGTCCGGCTTGGAGGATCGTCCGGTACCGGTCGAACTGCTTGGCGAGAAGGTCGTCCTGTTCCGAACCTCCAAAGGCGTTCACGCGCTGAAGGATTTATGCATTCACAGAGGCGTGCCGCTCTCGCTCGGCAAGGTCAGAAACGACGAAATCGTCTGCGCTTACCACGGCTGGAGCTACGACGGTTGCGGCGCGTGCACGCTCATTCCCTCCTTGCCCAAGGGAACGGCTATTCCGACAAAGGCGAAAACGCCGTCCTACAGCTGCCTTGAGGCGTACGGCATGGTTTGGTTATGTCTCGGCGAGCCGGAGACCGACATGCCGAGAATCGGAACCCGAGGCTTGCTGCCGGAGTTCGCGCAAGTGTTCATGGGGCCTTACGAGGTGGCGGCCGCCGGTCCCCGGGTCGTGGAAAATTTCCTGGACGTCTCCCATCTTATGTATGTCCATGAAGGGATGCTTGGCGACAGCGGATTCGCGGAGATTAACGACTATCGGGTACATGATGCGGATGGAGGCGCGCTTCGCACCGACGAGATCGAGGTGTATCAGCCGGATCCCGACGGCAGGGGCGTTGGCGTGAATACCTTCTATACGTACGAAATCTATCATCCCATGAGCGTTTCTTTGACGAAACGGATCGCGGGGTCGGACGACATCTTCCATCTGTACCTGTTCGTCGCGCCGAAAAACGAGGAAAAGAGCCTAGCGTTTATGATCATGGAACGCAATTACGCGTTCGACGAGCCGGACGAAACCTTCGTCGCGTTCCAGGACATTCTGCTGGAGCAGGACCGGCTGATCGTCGAGAACCAGAAGCCGGAGCTGCTGCCGCTTGATCTGCAAGCGGAGCTCCACTTGAAGTGCGACAGGCTGGCCATCGCCTATCGCAAGCTGTTATCCCGCGCCGGCGTATCGTTCGGCACGGCATGACTAGAAGCGTCGCGAAGCCTTGCAAGCGGGGCTCGCGGCGCCTTTTTTCAAAACACGGAATTGATTAAAAAGTGCGAAGATGGAAGTATTTCTCTTACTAGTAGGACATGCAATTAGCTTTCCTTTTGCAAAGAGGGGTCCCGATATGCCATTATCATCATAGACAAGCGGAAAAGGTGATGACAGATGAATATACGCAAGCTTAGGCTGCATGATATAGGCAATACCTTGTCGAGCGAGGATCGGGACGAATACGAAAAGGATTACGCGCGCCTTATCCAATCGCCGGCGTTCAGGCGGCTGCAAGGCAAATCGCAAGTGTTCGGGGCTGGCTCCGGCGACTATTATCGCACCCGCTTGACGCATTCGCTCGAGGTGTCGCAGATCGCTCGGGAGGTCGCGCGCCGGCTCGGCAAAACCTATTCGTTCCTTGCGAAAAACGAACATCCCGGACTGATGCTGCTGCCCGAGGTGGTGGAATGCGCGGCGTTAGCCCATGATCTGGGCCATCCGCCGTTCGGGCATAAGGGAGAAGAAGTGCTGGATTCCATCTTGAGGTCCCGTTACGGCATCCCCTACGAGGGCAACGCGCAAAACTTCCGCATCTTGATGTTCCTCGACAAACGGGCGGGCAGCGAACGGGGATCCGACCTGACGGCGGCGGTGCTGCTCGCGATCAACAAATACCCGTTCTGCCTGGACGATCCGGCCCGCATGAAAGGCGTTTATCCCATGGAATGGGCAGGCATCGACTACTTGCGCGGCTTGTGGGGAATGCCGGAGGGCTGCAGCACGCTGGAAGCGCAGCTGATGGATCTGTGCGACGATATCGCTTATTCGACGCACGATATCGAAGACGGCATTCGGGCCGGCAAAATATTGCTGTCCGAAGACTTCTTCGTAGACGATCGGCTCGTGAAACGCGTCGTTCAGGAGGTGACCGACGACCCCGCCACGATGAAGGCGGTCCAGTGGGAGCAAGGCGATCTGAAGGCCATGGTGAAAACGGTGCTGGATGAATATTACCGGCAGTGGAAGGAAGTGTACGTCCAATACGGGCGCGAAGCCTCGCGTACCCGGCGCGAGATGAAGGCTCGCTGGGTCAGCAGATTCGCCAATAGCGTCGGCATTATCGACGATTCCCGTACGGGCTGGAAACGGATTACGTTCGTGAAGGACGGAGCGGAGGATCACGATCTGCTGCGCACGATGGAAATTTTGAAGAAGCTCGCTTGGGTGACGCTAATCAAGGATTTCCGCGTGCAACGGCTTCAAAAGCGCAGCGAGAATATGCTTCATCGGCTATGGGAGAGCCTGGAAAATTACGATACCGGCCGTCTCATATTGCCGCCGGACTGGGTGGAGAGCTACGACCGCCAGAAGGGCGCCTGGCCGTGGGAACGGCTCGTCGCCGATTATATCGCCGGTATGACGGACGCCTATGCAGAGAAGGTTTATACGGAGCTGTTCGCTAGCCGTTCCGGGTCGATTTACGAGCGGGATTAGAAGTTGGCCAGAAGGCAAAAGCTGTTTCTTGATGGTCATGAGTCGGCCTGATGGAAACGGCTTTTTTGGCATGATTGAGCCATAAAGCGGACTCGCCCAGGTCATGCGCCGCCGTATCCCCGCATATAGTGTAGGGCAGAGGTACGAGCCCGCCGCCATGGCGGGTTGTCGGTCCTACGGATCGGGAGGCGATGGGAATGGGGAAAGAAGCATCGGTCGGACATGCCGGCGGCGGAGGCGGCGTGATCGAGCTGGATTTTACGATACAAGGCATGAGCTGCGCCGCTTGCGCGGCCCGGATCGAACGAGCCGTTGGCCGGATGGAAGGCGTGCGGGAGGCCGCGGTCAGCTTCCCGCTTCGGACGGCTTGGGTTCAGCTGGAGGCGGGGGAAGCGACGAGAGAGGAAGTCGCGGGCAGGATTGGGCAACTCGGATTTACCGCCATGACGACGGAAACCGCCGGACAAGGGCTTCGCAAGGAACGGACGGCGCTTATGCTCCGTTTTGCCGCCTCGGCGCTGCTCACGCTCCCGCTCCTCGCCACGATGCTGCAGCATGTTCCCTTCCTGCAGCCGCTTTCGGCGCTGCTCCCCGCGTGGCTGCATCAGCCATGGCTGCAGCTGCTGCTCGCGACGATCGTTCAATTCGTCATCGGGATGCCGTTTTATTTTGGCGCGTACCATGCCATTCGGCAGCGGAGCGCGAACATGGACGTGCTTGTCGCGCTTGGCACGACGGCTGCCTATCTATATAGCCACTATATCGTTTTTACCGAGGGGCTCGTCCATTCGTCGGATTGGCCGCGTCACGGATCTCCGCTGTACTTCGAGACGTCCGCGGTCGTGATGACGGCCGTGCTTCTCGGCAAGCTGATCGAAACAAACGCTTCGCTGCGAACGTATGACGAATCCTTTGGCTTCGGCCAATTGCAGAGCGGCACGGCAGCCGTCGAAAGGGAAGGCAGGGTGACGGAGGTCAAGACGGAATTCGTCCGCCAAGGCGACATCGTTATCGTCCAGGGCGGGGAGATGATTCCCGTCGATGGAGAGGTTAAGTCCGGAGAGTCGATGGTGGACGAATCGCTCCTCACCGGAGAAAGCCTCGGCGCGGCGAAGCTACCGGGCGATGCGGTATGGGCCGGCACCACCAATATATACGGCGTTCTTCGAATCGAAACGAAGGCGGCCGGTCACGATACGATGCTTAACCGGATCGCGGAGCTTGTGAGGCAAGGACAGCGATCAAAGTCGACGATCCAGTCTCAAGTAGATCGAGCCGCGCGTTGGTTCGTCCCCGCGATGCTTATGATCGCGACGGCTTCATGGCTGGCATGGGGCTTGTGGCTGACTCCGGGAGACTGGGGCAAAGCGGCGATGTGCGCCATCGCGGTTCTCCTCGCAGCCTGTCCTTGCGCGCTGGGGCTGGCGGCGCCGATCTCGCTTGCCATCGCTTCGGGCAGATTGGCCAAGCGGGGCATTATCGCCAAGGAAGCAAGCGCGCTTGAACGACTCGCGGCGATCCGCACGATCGTGCTCGACAAAACCGGCACGTTGACCGAAGGCAAACCTAAGGTCAAACATATTCAGTCGTTTACGATGGGTCAGTCGGCGCTGCTGCGAATCGTCGCGGCGCTCGAGGCGGAATCGACGCATCCGCTTGCGGAAGGGATACGCGAAGAAGCAGGGCGGCTAGGCATGAAGGCGAAGAATGCGGAGGGCATTGTCGTAACCGCCGCCGGAGGCGTGCAGGGGCGCATCAACGGTTCGATCTATTCGTTCGGCAATCTCAGACATGTGGAGAGGGAAGGCTGCCGCGTGGGAGCCGCGGAGGCTCAAGCGGCCAAGCAGCGCGAGAAGCTTGGGGAAACGGTGTTGTACGCCAGCAAGGATGGCGAGTGCATCGGGATTGTCAGCTTCGCGGATCGGCTGAGGGCGGATGCCGCCATGACGACGAAAGCGCTGCAGTCGCTCGGCGTGAAGCCGATCGTGGCCACGGGCGATCACGAAGCGCCGGCCAAAGCTGCTGCCTTCGCGATCGGCATTCGGGGCGTTCATGCTTCGATGCTGCCGGAGGGCAAGCTGGCTTTGGTGGAATCGTTGAAGGAGCGCGGAAGCCGGGTCGCGGTTGCGGGAGACGGGTGGAACGACGCGCCCGCGCTCGCGGCGGCGGATGTAGGCATCGCGATGGGCAGCGGAACGACGGCGGCGCTTGCGGCAGGCCATTTGACGCTGTTATTCTCCCGGCTCTCCGCGATACCCGAGGCGATCCGCATCAGCCGGCTGACGATCCGAAACATCAGGCAGAATTTGGCGTTTGCGTTCCTCTACAACGCGATCATCATTCCGTTCGCCGCCGCAGGCATGTTGCAGCCTTGGATGGCCGGCACCGCGATGGCGTTAAGCTCGGTTTCGGTCGTCGGCAACGCGCTGAGGCTTAACGTTCGTTTGCGCGCGGCCGAAGACGGAGCCGCCCGATGACCCTGACCTGGCACGCTGTCAGCCTTGTCATGCTCACGGGACTATTCAGCGCCCCGCACTGCATCGGCATGTGCGGAGGGATCGTCTCCACCGTTTCGCTGCAATCGGGCATGCCGGCTTCGAGGTCGATGCTGTTATATAACGGCGGACGAATTTTGTCCTATGCGGTTATGGGAACGATGATGGGCGCGGTCGGCTCCTTTATCGACGTGGCGGGCAAGCTGGCTGGCGTGAGAGGGCTTGCGTCCATTATTGGGGGTTTATTCGTATTGCTTTGGCTATGGCGCCGATTTCAGCTGCCCCTGATGGGCAAGGTGTCCGGCATTCTTCATCGCAAGCTGGCAACCGGCTCGGAGCGGGAAGCTTCCGCGCGCGGCAGCGCGCTCCACGTGCTCGCGACGGGGATCGCGTTCGGCTTTCTCCCGTGCGGCCTGACGTACGCGATGGGAATGAACGCGGCGGCATCGGGCTCCGCGGCGGAAGGGGCGGTGATTATGGCCTTATTCGGACTCGCCACGTTTCCCGCGCTTGCCGCGGCGGCTTACATTGCCGCTTTCGCGAATCGCAGGTGGCGGCGTTTTATGCGGAGAGCGGGGGTCGTGACCGCGGTTTTCGTCGGCGTATTGTCGATTATGAGGGGACTCGCCGTCAATGGACTAATTCCGTCGGTTACGCCGTGGTTATGGTGAGTCTGCCGATTCGCGCTAGTACACCGCCTTTAACGTACGATCGACTTTAAACGGATCCCCCTTCTCCGGCTGCACCGCGGCCGTCGCTCGCCATAGGCCCGGCATGAGGGGCACGCCGTCGCCTTCGTAGACGCCAGGACTCGTCTCGCGAAGCTCGAAGTTATAATCGCCGCAAAGCATATCCAGCATTTCGAGCTTTATGCCGATCTTGGCGCCGGACAGCGGTTGATCGGACGCATCCAGCAGCTGAAGCCGGAACCCGTTGTCGCGAAGCGCAACGGCCGGGTATTGGCTGATGGACCACTCCAGCCGGTAACCCGCTTGATGATGCTTGGTCAAAGCGGGGTCTGCGGCGGCCGACGACGAACGGAGCAGCGCGTACATCGCGGCGGCCAGGATCAAGATTCCGACGGCCCAAAGGCTGTACATCGCCATGCGGCTAGCGCGATGTTGCGGGAGCGGCGATGCCGCTTCCGGCAGCGCCGTCTCTGTCTCTGGCAAAGCCATCGTGGCAACCTCCTCCTTAACGGATGGGATATTAGGCGACTAACGTTAGCCCTATCCACTACCCATATGCGGAGACAAGCGTACGATATGCGCGATCTCTATCGATTTAAGTCGAGCAAGAATAGACAAATCGGGAGGACGGGTGTATAGTAACTACTGACCAAGTTGAATATAGCATGATATAGGTGTCTTGACGAATCTTCGGACGCGCCGCGTGCGCTTCGGACTCGCCAGCGACTTAAGAGGGAAGCCGGTTCAATTCCGGCGCGGACCCGCCACTGTAAGGAAGGAGAAGCATTACGCGCTTGCGCCGCTTTCTCCGGTGCTTCGGCAGCATGTCACTGAACGTACCGTTCAGGAAGACGCCGATAGCCTTATTCCGAGCCAGGATACCTGCCTATCGTCATCACGCCGTGACCTACGCGGAATTAGGTCGGTGTTGGAAGAGGCATGTTGTCTGCCGCCATCGG
>JAQSXN010000198.1 GCA_029256665.1 Paenibacillus sp. | reverse complement strand
ACAAGGTCAGCCCGAATGTATTGTTCGCCTGCACGATCCTTTTATCTACATCGGTTGATGTATATAAAGGTGTCGTTGGAGCTGGAGTCGCTGTTGATTTCATGCCGGACACCCCTCCGCACCCCGTAACCGTCAATAAAGATAAGACACAGCCGATAGCCAGCCATTTTTTCATAGGAAATCCCCCAGAGACTATTTGCTATCCTAGACGGGTTGTAAGTCCGATAGGTTACATCCACTTATTTCCAAACTATTCACTCCTTGTCTGTTTGTGTTTTGCGATCGCGAATCGACTTCCCGCTTAATTGGAATTTATAGTATATTGAATCATAAGGGAGGGAATTATTGTATGATCAAACAACTAATCATCGGTGACGCCATGCACGAACTAACCACTACACGACGCATCCTGGAACGATTGCCCGAGGAGCATATGTCGTGGAAACCGCACGAGAAATCCATGACTCTCGGCGCGCTGGCAACACATCTAATCAACCTGCTGAACTGGCAAATCCCGATTATTCAGCAACATGAGCTCGATCTTTCGACCGTGCCGCTGCGGCGGGACCCTTTGGAAAAACGCGCCGATATTCTAGAGGAGTTCGACGAGAACATCGACAAGATTGAAAAGCTGCTTGCCGAATGCGACGAGAAAACGCTCGGCGAGGAATGGACGCTACGCCACGGCGACCATATCATCCTTCGTCAGCCGCGAGCGATCGCTCTACGCACCTTCGGTTTAAGCCACATGGTTCACCACCGGGCACAGCTCGGGGTATATTTGCGGCTTCTCGATATTCCGGTGCCGAGCATGTACGGTCCCACGGCCGATGAGAAGGCCCAATGAACTAGGTTTCTAGGGTCCGATAGACGACAAACAGTCGCAAGGCACCGGCATGAACGCCGACACCTTGCGACTGTTTCTATTGCATCGAATATCTATGCGAAGAGCTGCCACCAACTAAATTGCTGGATTTCGGTGCAAGGGCAGTATCGCCGTCGTTACGAAAGGGCGCAACGCTCGCTAGCATCGGAGCTTCTAACCTTTCATTTTGCATAGACGACCGGGAACTGGTCTCCCCTAAGAATTTCGCCAGGCTCTACCGTAACGAATTGATGCATGACATGGTTTCGGGAGGGCTCGTACCGGGTATGTCCCGGCATATAGTGCACGGCAATCGCTCTCCGCTTCAGCTGCGAACGATTATGCGGGCTTCCATGCCACGTGAGGCAGTGATGGTAACCGACCTGCCCCTTCTTGATTTCGAAAGGCACGGCTTCTACCACGGCGCCCTCCGGCAACAGCTCGGGTTTCTTGTGATAAGGCTTGAAGTCGGGCGTGCTCGCCAAATATTTCTGATGATCGCCCCACTTGTGGCTGCCGGGAACCATCCACATGCACCCGTTCTCGATGACGGCATCATCCAGCGCAACCCATGCGCTGACAAGATCGGCCGGCTGCAAGATCGGCCATAGGGGATGATCCTGATGCCACCCTGTCGGCCCGCCGGAAACCGGCGGCTTATACTGCACTTGGTCGTGCCAGATGCGAAGCGTGTCCGACTTGCACAGTTGAGCGATCTCCTCGCAAATCGTCGTGTGAGAAGCATGCTTGAAGAAAAGGTCGCTAGCCGTCCAAATATTTACGATCTGCACGACCTTTTCGTCTACGCTCATCTCCATATCGTCATACAAACCTTTATCGCTTTTATTTTTATTGTGGTTCAGCACCGGTTGTTTTACGGTCTTTCCTTCCATCACGAGATTCAATTCCTCGCGAAGCTTCTCCACCTCTTCTTCGTTAAGAACGACGGAGCCTTTCAGAAAACCATTGACCTCGAATTCCTCGAGTTGCTCGACCGTTAACATGCGGCTTCCTCCCTTTGCGTTATTTGTTATAATAGCGCTAACGGTTACATCTTACCCGAGGAACCAAATAAACGATTTAGCATTTCTCAAGCTTTTCTTGCACTTTTTCAAACACTTTTCGCCCGGGAGGGTCATTCGGTGATGATCGACCAGCAGCTATATGAGTTGACTCCGACCGTCAATTTCGTCAGTCGTTCCATTACGGAAGCCGGGACCGTCTGGGGACCCCGCCTTATTCCCGATTGCCAATTCTTCTACGTGATATCGGGGGAAGCCGAGCTGCAGCTTGGTCCCGATATGTACAGCGTGCGGCCGGGGGCCATGGTTTTTTTTGGCGCAGACAGTCCTCATCGTTTGTCGACGCTCAAACCGACGGATTACGTGAGCTTGCATTTTTCCTGGCATCATAGCTCTTCGGAATCCCTGCACCCCGCTTACGGAATCCAATCCGTTTCTAACTCCGACTTGTCATTTAAGGCGCAATCGTATCGACTATCCGTTCCCGGGCAACAAGAAATCGCGATTCCGCATCATATGTATGTCCCGAATATCGAACCGCTCTTGATGAGGATGGTAGCCGAATATCGCGGAGAGCATCCCGCCGCCTCTTACCTGTTGCGCTCTCTTATGATGGAGTTCCTAACGCTCGTCCTTCGGAGCCTCATGAACCAGAAGGATTCCAGAGCCCCGAACAAAATAAATAATGCGCTGCGCGCCATGCGCGAGCAACCCGAGAAAAACTGGTCGGTTGCGGAGCTGGCCGCGCTTTGCGGCTATCATTCCAGCTACTTCACCAGGTTGTTCCGGGATCAAGTCGGGCAAAATCCGAAATCGTTTCTCATTTCCGAAAGAATCCGGCAAGCGAAACAAGCCCTTCTAAACGGAGAGAGACTGGAGTCGATCGCCGAAAGGCTTGGCTATATAAGCATTCATTATTTCAGCAGAAATTTCAAAAAAGAAACCGGTCTTACTCCCAGCGAATTTCGACAACAAGGGAGCAGCCGTTACGAATAACGAAGGATCCCCCGCGGACGACCGACTATAGCCCTATCGCGCCCCAAAATCCTCTCTAACGAGATCGGAATTGATGCCGATCGCCGCGCGGCTCCCTTCTCCTGCGGCCATGGCAGTCTGGGCGGGGGCGATGACCGCAGTGTCGCCGGCTGCATAGATGCCCGGGACGTTGGTCCGGCCCATGCCGTCCGTCACGATGCCGCCCTGCTCGCTCATCGCGCAGCCCAGCCGTTCGCCGAACGGCGACGCTTGCCGCCAATACGGCGAGAGAAACCCGCCGGTGCGCGGCGACTCGGTTCCGTCATCGAAGCGAACGGAGCGAAGCTGGCCGTTAGTCCCGACCAGCTCCGCGATCCTGCGCTGCGCGACGGCTATGCCCCGGCCCGCCAGCGCCTGACGTTCGCCGCCGCTGAGCGACCTCGCCTGCCCATTGGTGCAGACCAGTAAGTCGCGGCTCCACTGATAAGCAAGCCTTGCCAGCGAGAAGGCGTTGGATCCTTCCGCGATAACGACGAGCGGCTGATCGCGCAGCTCCCAACCGTCGCAGTATGGGCAATTAAATAGGCTGCGGCCGTACAAAGACGACGCGCCCGGAATGTCGGGCAGCGTCTCCTTGAGCCCCGTCGCGAGGAGCAGCTTCCTCGCCCGGTACGCCGCGCCGGCGCTGTCGCGGAGCAGGAAACCTCCCCCGCCGAGCGGGCTCACCGATCCCACTTGGCGATCAACGGCATAAACGTTAGGATAGCGGGCGACATCCTCCCTCGCCAATCTCCTGAGCTCTTGCGGCGAGACGCCGTCCCGCGTAATAAAGCCATGCGTATGTCTGGTCACCGCGTTACGCGGCTTATGATCGTCAAATAACAATACGCGGCGTCTGGCTCTGCCGAGCACTAGCGCCGCGCTGAGTCCTGCCGGACCGCCTCCGATAATCGCGCATTCCGCATCCATTGCCTATCTCCGCCCTCCGCAGTCCTAACCGGCGTACCGCATCTTGCCGATCTCTTATGTATATCGCCTACCCGTCGTCCGCATGCTACGATCATGCGTCATGGAGAATAGACGGGAAGGTCGAATCACGAAGGAAGAGATTGGCGGGATGCGCAGGATGAGCCTGATAGGCGCGGCCTATCGAATCAGGTCGGACGAACGAGCGTGAACCGCTCGCCGAGCTTGGCATAGTCGTTGCCCGCCAGACGGCTTACCGGTTTCAGCGCTTCGGGGTCGATTCGGCCATTGCGATACACCTTCTCGTCGATGTGGAAACGGACGACGCGACCGATGAGCAAATCGGTTGAGGGCACTCCATCGCCTTCCAAGCCCGGCGCATTCAACGTGCCTCCAAGCTCGATCGCCTGCTCCAGCACGCACTCGAGACGAATCGCCGCCTCCGCCACGCCGGGTACGGCGATCACCTCGCTAGGAACCGGCGTTAATCCCGCCAGCTCTACCTCGCTCACGTCGGGCAGCACCGGCGCCGCGGTGGCGTTCAGCGCTTCGACGTAACCTTCGTCCGCCACATGGACGACGAATTGTCCCTTCGCGATCGCGTTGCGCGCCGTATCCTTCCGCACGCCGCCGCTCTTGCGCTGAACCGACACGGCGATCATCGGCGGATCGGCCGACACGATGTTGAAGAAGCTGAACGGCGCCGCGTTAAGGACGCCGTCCTCCGACAGCGTCGTGACGAACGCGATCGGCCTTGGAATAATGCCGCCTATGAGCAGCTTATAGTTATCCTGCGTGCTTTGACTCCCCGGATCTATGGATAGCATGGCGATCACCCTTTCGCGAACGTGCGTTTGAACCAATCGGCCGCGGCATGCGCCTCCGCGCTTGTCAGCTGGTGACCGAACCGATCCCATCTAACCTCCACCTCGGCTCCCGCTTCCCGGAGCAATCCGTCCAGCTCCCTCGTCTCGGACGGCGAACAGATCGGATCGTTGTCCCCGGCCGCGATAAACACCGGCACGCCCGACAAGTCCGGCAGGTCAAGTCCGCGCAGCGGCACCATGGGATGATGCAGGATGGCTCCTTTCAGCGAATCCTTATAGTGGAACAGCAAGCTGCCCGCGATATTGGCGCCATTGGAGTATCCTATCGCAACGATATTGGAGCGGTCGAAGCCATACTCTGCAGCCGCTGCATTCAGAAAATCTTGAAGCTCCTTGGTGCGATATACTAAGTCCTCGATGTCGAAGACTCCCTCCGCCAGCCTGCGGAAAAACCGCGGCATTCCGTTCTCGAGCACGTTGCCTCTAACGCTTAGGACGGAAGAGCCGGGAGAGACGAGCTCCCCCAGTCCCAGCAGATCCCGCTCCGTACCGCCCGTGCCGTGAAGCAGTAGCAATACGGGTGCCGTTTCGTCCTTGCCTTTGATAAACAGATGCTTCATATTCAAGGTTTCCATGGTCATGGCTCAATTCCCCTCCAATTCGCGCACCGTGAACGGCGTCAGCAGAGCTTCGATTTCGGCACGGTTTTTCTCGTACCACTCCGGCAGCATTAATGTTTCGCCCAGATGTTCTGGCTCCTCGTCACGCGCGAAGCCCGGAGGATCCGTCGCGATTTCGAAGAGGATGCCGCCCTCTTCCCTAAAGTACAGCGCGTTAAAATATTGTCTGTCGACGATCGGCGTCGGCTGGTAGCCGCTGGCTGCCACATGGCTTCTCCAGAGCGCATGCTCCGCATCGTCTTTGGCTCTCCACGCGATATGGTGAACCGTGCCGTGGCCTCCGTGGCCTGCCGCCATCGCGGTTGCATTAACGTCGATGATGTTGCCGAGGTCGCCGAACGAGCGGTAGCGAACATAGCCGACATCCTCGCCTACTTTGGTCAGACCCATCACATTCTCGAGCAGTTTGCCCGTCGATTCCGGCGCGCCGCTGAACAATACCGCTCCGCCGAAGCCTTTGATCGCTTGATCGGCCGGCACGCCGCCGAACGACCATTCGCTGTTCGCGCCTTCCGCGCGGGCTACGATTTCGCCGCGCAGTCCGTCCGGATCCGCGAAGCCGAGGTACTGCTCCCCGAACCGCTCCGACTCTTGCGCTTCAACGCCGAGTCTTGCCAGTCGCTCGCGCCAGAATCCGAGCGAGCCATCCGGTACGACGTAGGTCGTGATGCCGACTTGGCCGGCGCCGATGACGCCTTTGCGCGAATCCTTCCACGGGAAGAAGGTAATAATCGTACCCGGGCTTCCGGCTTGATCGCCAAAGTACAGATGGTACACTTCCGGAGCGTCGAAGTTGATCGTTTTTTTGACTAGTCGTAATCCCAGTACTCCCGCATAGAAATCCGAAGTGACCTGCGGATCCCTTACGAATGCCGTAATATGGTGGATACCAGCTGTCTGTGCTTGCGATTGGAATGCCGATTGTCCCTGTACTTGGCCGTTTGATTGTGTCATTTGTAATCTCTCCCTTAATGGTTGATTTTTGTGAATCTTAAATTAAAGATATGTGATCGATGGAAGCAGTCCGTTCGCGGCCGATTCGGCTACTTGAAGGACTGCTGGGCGAACTTGCCTAACTTCTTCAACAGCGCGCTGGCTAGCGCCTTTTCTTCGGCGGTCAGTCCGTCTGTTGCCTCTTCGATGCATCTAGTATGCGCCGGGAACACTTCTTCTATGAAGCGGCTGCCCTCGTCGGTAATTTCGCCGTAGATCAGACGACGGTCTTCTTTGGAAGCGCGCCTGCGGCATAATCCCTTCTTCTCCAGCTTGTCGATGACGTACGTAATGTTGCCGCTGCTCATAAGCACCTTGCCGCCGATTTGCTGAAGCGGCTGCGGTCCGCGATGATACAGCATCTCCAGCACGCCGAATTCGGTACGGTTCAGTCCATGACCGCGGATATCCCGATCGGTATGCGCGTTGACCCACTGACTGGCTCTCGACAGCGCGATGTAGAGGTCCAGAGAGACGTTGGATTTCGCAGCACTCGGTTGGTTTGTCATGTTCGTTTGATTATCGTCGCCGGTCATCTTCATCTGCTCCTTTCCTTCAATTTGTATTATCTTAAATTAAAGATATCAGAAGAGGCGGACGTTGTCAACTCCTAACATGATATTAAATTTAGGACCCTTCTCAGGCCGGATACCGCGCGTCTGGTCTTGGAAATTCCACGGCTCAGTCGAGCTAATATACCGAATGAATAATTGAGGGAGTCCACAAGGCAAACGGAATCTAAGGCTGGCCAACACACGCCACTTCCTTCTGCTTTGTCGCTCCCACCGACAAACTCCCATCAAAACACGCCATTCCCCTCTACTTTGTCG
>JAQSXN010000197.1 GCA_029256665.1 Paenibacillus sp. | reverse complement strand
CGCTGCTGCTCGCCAAGGCCGGACTTCTCGAAGGAAAACGAGCGACCACCAATCGGAGGGCCATGGAGTTGCTCAAGGAGTGCGCACCGGCGAGCGCAACGCTGGTGGAGAACGTTCGATATGTGGACAATGGCCGCCTTATTACATCTGCTGGCGTTACGGCCGGCATTGATGCGGCATTGCATCTTATCGCGAAGCTTCACGGGGAGGAGCGGGCGATCGATACTGCGTCAAGGTTGGAGCATGACTGGAGACGAGAGCCTTCCGAAGCGCTCGCTATCCGAAGGGCAACGGATGAAGACGTCGACGGTATCCGCAACTTGCTTATCGATGCAGCGCAATGGATTCATTCGGCGCATGGCTTCTGGCAGTGGCGTGTTGAAAGCTTCGAACGCGAGATTGTCGAAGCATTTGTCCGGGATCATGAAGTGTTCGTCGCGACGCTTAGAAATGAGCCCGTCGGTTGCTTCTCCGTCCATTGGAGTACGGAGGAAATATGGGGAGAGCAATTTCATGAGGACGCGGGGTACGTTCATCGGTTATGCGTCTCGCGCAAACGAAAGGGAGAAGGTATCGGCCGAGATCTCATTCGCTATGCGGAAAGTTATATTCGAGCAAAGGGAAAAAGCTGGCTGCGCCTCGACTGTATGGCCGACAACCCGAGTCTGAATGCATACTACGTCGGTCTCGGATTTGTATTGAAGGGTCGCTTCGACGCAAGCATCTGGAGCGCCAATTTGTACGAGAGGGAGATCATCGGAAAGACACCGGCACGTTAGCGTCGGTGCTTTCTTTTCATATAATAAGAACTCTTTAGTTTCGCGGCTGATCGCGTTAAATTGCCCGACAATTTGCATATTCCCCGCCTCATACGTTACAATCTTTATATCGACAAATTTGCAGGTCTATACAAGGAGGTTCTCGCACCCATGTGCCCCCGTACCAAGGAACAAAATGAGCTTATTCGCATGCAGCGCAGAGAACAGATTCTGGACGCAGCCGCTCGCGCCTACTTCCGCACGGGCGGCGGATTTGATATTCGCGACGTCGCCCGCGAGGCCGAGCTCGGTTACGGCACTGTTTACCACTATTACCCTAACCGGCATTTATTGATTGAAGATGTGCTGGAAAGCGGCTTCGAGCGTTGCGAGCAGACTCAGGCAGAATGGGCGAACACCAGCGGCGGCGGCTCGGACGACAAGCAGCTGTTGACGTATGGCAAGACGCTGCTCCGGCTGTGGCAGTCGGATGTGCGCGCATATCTCGTCTACAAGATGGCGTCTGAGCATTATGCGGGTTTGCCCGAGAAGGATCGGCACGCCGCCAAGAGACGATTCATGGATCGGCTATACGCTCCGCTCCAATCGATCGCTCATCGCGAAGACGACAGCGTCGATCTTATGCTTGCCGTGCTGGTAAGCTGTTGCGGGCTGCACTATTATGCGGGCACTTCCGAGCTGGACGTCGATCGAATCGCCTCGCTCGCGATGCAAGCCATTATGAAGGAGTTCTGATACGAACATGGTCATCTTAAAAAGCAAGCTTGAAATCGACGCGATCCGCAAGGCATGCCAAGTGGTGGCCGAATGCCATCGCACGATCGCCCCGCTCATCCAACCGGGCATTACGACGAACGAGATTGAGCGCATATTCGAAGACTTGATCTTGAAGCACGGCGCAAAGCCCTACACGAAGGGATACAAGGGCTATCCATATGCGACCTGCGCCTCCGTCAACGACGTGATAGCGCATGGCTTCCCTAGCGACAAGCCGCTTGAGGAAGGCGATATCGTGACCATCGACACGGTCGCTGAGCTGGGCGGCTGGCTCGGCGATTCGGCCTGGAGCTATGCGGTAGGCAAGATCTCGCCGACGGCCGAGAAGCTGATGCGCGTCACGAAGGAATGCCTTGACCTCGGCATCGCTCAGGCGCAGCCCGGCAATCGGCTCGGCGACGTGACGAGCGCGATCCAGCGGCATGCCGAATCGAACGGCTTCGGCGTCGTGCGCGACCTTCTTGCGCATGGCATCGGCCGGGACCTGCACGAAGCGCCGAACTATATGCATGTCGGCAAGCCCGGCAAAGGCCTTCGCATCAAGGAAGGCATGGTGTTCACGATCGAGCCCATGATTACCGAAGGAGCCTACTACATGACTATCGATGCGGACGACTGGACCGCGCGGACGCAAGACGGCAAGCTCGCCGCCCAATATGAGCATACGATCGCCATTACGGCTGAGGGTCCACAAATCCTGACCGAGCAATAGATAATAAGAGGCCGACCAAGCTAGATGGTCGACCTCTCAGACTCACATTCAGCCACTCGAGAAATCCGCTCTCTCTCCAACATTAAGACCGGCAAAGCCTAAGCTCTGCCGGTCTTGTTTACGTTATCGCTATCGCACTACATGCCGTCCCGACTATACGAACAGCCCGCGCAAAGCAGCCAGCTCTACCGTCGTTGCCGGCTCGAAGTCGCCTGACTTCGCGTAGCTCGCGATGCCGCGAAGCAACTGCTTGCCCTCCGGCGTCTCCGACAGGTCGCCGGCCTGCGCGCCGCACACGAGCAGCTTGCCGCTTAGCGCGCGGCACTCGAACAACAGGCCAAGCTTGTGATTGCGCTCGACGTTGTCGATCGTCGCCACGATCGGGTTAAGCTCCTTCGGCAAAGCGTCCAAGACGAGCGAACGCGAACGGGAGACGATGCTCCACCATGGATACGTCGAATGCGTCTCGCTCGGGAAGCCTTCCAGCGCCGGATGTTCATTATCGATCAGCAAGCCCATCGTGCCGACGGGCACCGGCTTGTTCATGCTCTCCGAGATGGAACGGAACATCGGATAATTCCAGAAGTCGGTGCAATACGTGCCTTCGATGCTGCTTGCAAGACGATCAGGACGCGCGAACAACACGACATTCTCGCCCCGCTCCAGCAGCGATGCGGCTTCCTCCGACAGCTCGTCAAATACGTGCAAGCCCTCCAGCTCGGACGCTTCGTCCGCCGATTTCGGGAAAATCCATAGCGGATACGATTTGCGTACGTCGGTGCCTTCGATCCACAGGCGCAGCTCCGCCTGGCTAGCGGCTGCAAGCGGCGGCAACTCCGCCTCGATGGAACCTAGCTCGATATACGAATCGTCCTGATCAGCGACTGCATCCGCTCCCGTTCTCCCTGCAGCGCTGGCGCCAAAGCTGCCGGACGCCAACGTTTCGCCCCCCAGAAGAAGCTCCCACCGCGCACCGGCAAGATCCGCCGTCTCCGGCCGGAACCATGCCAGCTCCGCGCTCGCCCGGAACGTGTCGCCGGATTCCCAAACGTACGATTCGAACCTGGCCATCAACACCGCGTCCGAACAATACGTCCGCCACTCCTCGGGCTCGACGAGTCCTTTGGAATCCATAAAGGCGTCCAGCACGCCGACAAGCGCCGTGCCTTGTCCGCTGAAGTCTTGCAAATCGAGGAGATGGAAACCCGCCAGACGCCTCGAACGAAACGCCGCCTCCAGCTCTTCCTTGTAACACTCCACGGCGAGCTTGCCGGAGCTTTGGAAGAACTTGTCCGCGAGATGCCCCATGCCCTTGCTCTCCAGCCGTTCGCGGAACAACTCGAAGTTTCGCGCTTTCAACGGCCCTTCGTACTTTTCGATTTCCTCGTAATTCGGATACATCCCGAACTGCCCGATCTCGTGGGACACGACGGGAATCGACGGAATCAGCTCGCCCGCGGCCTCCGCCTTGACCGTAATCGCTTCCGTTCCATACTGAATCTGCAATTCTCCGCCTTCCGAGCCGGCAACCGCAGAACGGCCGCTTGGCACGATCTCCTCGTCGTAGTCCTTCATCGTACTTGGCCTATCCGTCTGGATATGGCCGAGCGGCGCGTCGCACATCGCGTACGAGCCCCGGAACAGCCGGTCCCTGGAGAAGCGCACGCCGCAATAAAAGTCGTCTTCCTCCAGAATAACCGGAACGAACTGGAAGTTGTTCGAACCCTGCGTATACAGCGGTCGGCTGTCATACGCTTTGTAGCCTCGCATGATCTCCGCGATCCGGTTCTTGCTCCCCCACAGCTCATTGCCTAGCGACATCATGACAAACGATGGATGATTGCCGAACGCGCGCAAGATGGCAAAGCCTTCCGAGATCAGGTATTGCTGCTCCGCTTCGTTATGTTTCTCGTCTCCCTCTTCCGTCACCGTTCCCCAGAACGGCAGCTCCGGCTCCATGTAGATGCCGAGCCTGTCCGCCGCCTCGAATGCGGCCTCCGGCGGACAGCAAGTATGAAAACGATAATGGTTAATGCCGTAAGCCTTCGCGATCTCCAGAATGCGCGTCCATTCCTCCAGCGTCGTAGGCGCGTAGCCGGTAAGCGGGAAAATCAGTCCGTCATGCTTGCCCCGAAGAAACGTCCGGTGCCCGTTGATCGTAAATTTGTCGCCGTCCGCCCGGAAGTCCCGCAGCCCCGTCACGATGATCTGTTCGTCCATCAGCTCGCCTTGCCCATCCGTTAACCGCAGCTTCAGCTCGTAGAGGTTAGGAGCGAATTCGCTCCACAACAAAGCATCGTTCCCCATCCGATAGACAACTTCGACCTCCTCTCCGTCGAGGGCAAACACAACCGGTTCAACTTTATGTTCGCCACAAATAGATGCGGCAGAGATCGTCAGCCCCCCTTGCGGCTTGCCGACCGTCTTCGCCCGGACGGTGAACGTTCGAGCCGCCGCGTCGGGATATGCCTGCACGTCCTCCAAATACGTCTCGCCGTACCATTGCAGCTCCAGCCTGCCCGTAATGCCGTTCCAATTGGTCTGCGTATCCGGCGAGGTCATATGTCCGCCCTTCGTCGGATAGCTCGTATTGTCGACGCGGATCGTAATCCGGTGCGTGCCCGCCGTAAGCGTCTTGCCGAGCTCGTAGACATGGGGAGCGCACAAGCTGTTCCGCGTGCCGATCTCCGCTCCGTCCACCCAGACGGTCGTCACTCGCGTCCGCTCCAGATAGAGCAACGCCTGTAACCCCGCCTGCTCCTCTGTTACGATCACCTCGCGTGAGAACCAAGCGTACCCTTCGAATTTGTAAGCATCCGTTAACGATCCAGCCAACGCCTCTTCGTTAGCCGGCCCCTTGCGCGCGTGAGACGTCGTCCCCGGCAACATCATAACGTCGTCGAAGGACGTTACCTTCTCCCGTTTCTCCGGGTCGAGCCGCAGCTGCCACTCGCCCTCCAAGCCGATTGTCGCGATCATTCCAATCCCACTCTCCCGTCCCTCATAAAGTTTTAATGATAGTCTCTATATTCCTGAGGCGTGCGCCCCGTCGTTTTCTTGAATAAATAAGTAAAGTACGCCGCCGTCTGGAAGCCGACCTGCTCGGCCACCTCGTAAATACGAACATGCGGATCCCGCAGCAGCTCCATCGCTTTGTTCATGCGCGTTTCCTGCACGAATTCCGATACGGTCTTGCCGGTCGACTTCTTGAAGAGCACGCTAAGATAGCTGGCGTTAAGATGATGCAGCTCCGCCAGTTGCTTGACGGTCACGTTCTCGTGAATATGCGACTCGATGTAGTCCGCGATGCGTTGAATGAGATTGTGCTGCTGGGAATTATGTTTGGCATGCTCCGTCTCCGCGTAGCGCGTCAAATATTCCATGACGGCTTCCTTGACCTGGGACACCGTCGTGCAGTCGATCAGCCGCTGCCACACCGGGATGGCCAGGTCGGCGGACGTGTCCTCCTGCAGCTTCCGCTTGCGGGCCAGCTCGCTCAGCAGACCGAAGCCGAACGCTTGGATATAGGCAAAAGGATGCAAAGCGATCAGCATATCCAGCACGCTGCTCGCGTATTCCACGGCCTTCGCCGTCTCGTCCGGCTTGTCCAGCATTCGGACGATCTCGGGAATGTATTCTTCCCTCACCCGGTATTCCAGAAACTCCGTCTCGTCCAGCCGTTCCTCGTACAGCACCTGCCCGCCTTCGATCAGACGGGCCTTCGCCATCATAAACTTCACCCGTTTGTAAGAGAGAGGCACCTCGCTCCAATCCTTGCAGATGCGGCTCATTCCCACCGTCACCGAAGAGCCGTATTGCTCGCGAATCCACTGCTGCACGAAGGCGATTCCTTTCTCCAAGCGGGCCTGCTCATCCGGCGCGGGATTCAGATGCACGGCCGCGACCTCCTCCGTGCCCATGCTCGCCGCGATGACGCCGGGGAAGTCGGCCAAGCTGACCTTGACCGCCTTCAGAAATCCGCCGCCGCGCACGATCCGGCTCCGGGCGTCGCGGCCGCCGTCCATAAACCGGTCGTACCCGAAGGAGATGACGCTGACTCCCCTCTTGAGATCCGGGAGTTCCAGCAGCTTAACCCATGATTCCTTCGTATCCTCGTCCGCCAGTCCCTCAAGCACGAGATCGTGGACGAATCGTTCCTTCACCACGTCGAGGCTTCCGGACACCTTCTCCTGCAGTTCGTTCGTCTCCGCCTCAATATCCCGTTGCTTCTCGATCGCCGCGCGGAACGCGGCCAGCTTGGCTTCCACTTCCTCGATCTTGATCGGCTTAAGCACGTAAGCCTGCGCGCCGACATGAATCGCTTCCTGCACGAATTCGAACTCGTTGTAGCCGCTAATGATGAGCACCTGGAGGCGATACCCCAGCTCCTTGCAGCGCGACACAAGCTCGATGCCCGTCATGATGGGCATCGACACGTCCGAGATCAGAACGTCGACGCGATGGCCCCGCAGCGCCTCGAGCGCCGCTTCGCCGGATTGCGCCGTCAGCGGCGGCGCATAGCCGAGCCCTTCCCAATCCACGTGTCTGACCAATCCCGCGATATGCGTCGGTTCGTCGTCCACGATAAGCGCCTGTATCATACGCCGTCTCCTTTCTTGATTTCCGGTTGTTCCAGATGGGCGGGAATATCGATCGCCACGATCGTCCCTTCGCCGGGAAAGCTGTCGATCGTCATCCTGCTGTCGCCGCCAAAATAAAGCAACAGCCGCTCCCTAATGTTCGCCGTGCCGAAGCCGTTGCCGGAGCCCGTCCGTTTGCCCTCCCGCAGCGACTCCAGCGTCTCCTCGGACATGCCAGCTCCGTTATCCTGAATTTCGAAGCGGACGCGGTCGTCCTCGAGACGGGCCGAGATTCGGATAAACGCGCCTTC
>JAQSXN010000196.1 GCA_029256665.1 Paenibacillus sp. | reverse complement strand
TTTTGGCAAGCCGACTGGGCGACTTCGCGGTACGCCAACTCATCGATGGCAACTCGGGCAAATCCTGCGGCGTCATTAAAGGCGAGCTTGTCACGACGGATATTGATAAAGTCGTAAGCAGCAAAAAGCCGTTCGATATGGAAATGTACGAGCTGGCGTCGAGACTTTCCCAATAGTATCAGCAGCCTGACGATCCATCGTTAGGTATGCGCAAAGCTGTTCTAACCGGAGAAACGCAGCATGTTTCTCTCGGCAAGAACAGCTTTTTTGCTTGGAGAAACATGCGCGAGAGCAGCTAAAAGGCCGCCCGGCAACGGACGGCCTACATTTTATTCGTATTTCACGCCAGGCGTATATTTGTTGCCCGCGTTCCAAAGCAAATATTCCGTGACGCCGGAGTCGCTGAGCGCCTTGATTTGCGCCTCGACCTCGACTTTTCCGTATTTGACGTAGTTGCCTTTGCCCAGCCAGCTCGCGGTAAAATCCTGAATCCACGGCCGAATAATCGGCTTGAGCTCTCCGGTATTGAGCAACTTCTCGTGGGTATCGTCCATGGCGCCTTTGATCGTTTCGTAAGGACTTCGGTCAGGCGTCTTTTGTTTGAACCAACCCGTGCTATAGTGGCTCGGATAGATCATCGGCGAGATGACGTGCACGTCGTTCGATATTTTCACAAAATCCTGGCCGATGCCTTCAGCGGTGGGAACGGAGGCGGCGTAACCGAAGATGTCGACCGAGACGCGCACGCCTAACGGCTCAAGCTGCTCGCGGGCGTACTTGACGAATCCGGCTACCGTGTCCACGCGGCTCTGTTCCGTCTTATTGAAGGAAAGCGTATCGGCGCGGTTCTCGAATCCTTCCGGGAACCGCACGTAGTCGAACTGGATTTCTTTGAACCCCAGCTTCGCGGCTTCCTTGGCCAGCGCGACATTGTATTCCCATACTTCCTGTCGGTACGGATTGACGAAGCTTTCTCCGCGGCCGTTTTTCCATATCGTTCCGTCAGGCTGCAAGAAGGAGAGCTCCGGCCTCTTGACGGAAAGCACGGTATCCTTAAAAACGACGATTCGGGCAATGGGATAGATTTCGTGTTTTTTGAGCGTTTCCATAAGGACGGCGATATCGGAAATATATTTTTTGGCGGTGCCGATCTCAAGCAACTCCGGCGTCGTGGTCGGGTATGTAATATATCCGTTGTCGTCCTTTACGTCGATGACCATGCTGTTGAGCTCGGTGTCATCCACAAGCTTCAATAAGGACGCCATCCTGGAGCCGCCGGCGCTATGGGCGGTTACGTAGATGCCCTTGATCGGCGCGGTACCGGGTTGCGGATCTTGTTTGGTTGGACCTGCAGCGACTTCGCCGTCCGCAGGCGGCTCCTCGCCGGTAACAATCGGCGCATCGGGCTGAACGATAACTTCGCCGGCGGAAGCATTTAAGTAGGCGACAGCCAGCTGCTTCGCGTCCGCTTGAGATTCTCCTTGACCGGTAAGCAAGCCGTACAGCAACATGAGCGTAGATACAAGGATGTCCATTATGCTCTCTCCCGTCATTTTGTTCATTTTGAGAAAATACAAGTTGTATCATCTATACACTTAGAAATTCCAGAATGAAACGTGCCACCTCCATCTTCAGCTCGAAGTTTGCGTTTCACCTTGTGTATCAAATTATAAGCCACAACGAGCAAGCGGGTCATCACTTTTTTACCGCGCTGCGCGCCATAGAAGGACGAATTTATCTTCGCCCTAGGTCCGGTGACAAAAAAACCAGTCGATATCGAGATCGACTGGCGGTGCGGCTAGATCATGTGTCCCTCACAAATTGACTTCATTGTAACAATGTCTGTCTCTGCCCATTGCATATGCTGTGTTGCACAATTTCCATGACGTCTGCCGGTTCCAGCAGCGCTAGGCCGTCGCGGAGGACGATTCGGAGATCCAATTCTCTGGAAGTGAGATAAGGACTTAGCTCCGGGGCAAGCCTTTCGACAATCTGAGACAATTTGACCGTTTCCATATCCACTCAGCATCACCCTTTCATCCTAATAGTCAATTAGAAAGCAAGAAGGGGAAAACGATGGTAAAGAAACTAAGCTTGGGGATAAACACATTATAACAGCATCGCTTTCAAAAACATAGCAATTGTTAGGAAATTCCACTTCTGCGGATATCAATTCGGATCCGGCTTGCGGAAGTCTCCGACCACGCCGACGGTCTCCACGATGTTGATAAAAGCGTGCGGATCGATCGACGTGATCGTCTTGCATAATTCGGCAACCTCGTACTTGGTGCGCACGGTCATCAGCATGTCTCGTTCAGCCGCCGAGAAAGCGCCTTGCGTCTTAATGATCGTTATGCCTCTGGGGTGGACGAGCAGCTTCTTCCGAAGCTCCTCGGTTTTCGTCGTAATGATAAACGCCGTTACTTTAATATGCCGCACATGGACAAGATCTACTACCTTGCCCGCCGAGAAAATGGCGATTAGCGAATACAAGGCCAGATCCCAGTTGCGGGTAAAGAAAATCAGGATGGCGATGACGGACGCGTTCAACAGGAAGATGATCATCCCGATGGGGAAATCGCGGCGTTTGGTCACGATGGAAGCGACGACGTCGAAGCCTCCGGAAGAGCCGCCGTACCTGAGGGCTAGTCCGCTGCCGAAGCCGACGATGACGCCGCCGAACACCGCGCCAAGCAAAATGTCGTCGGCGGTATGCATGACGGGAAGGACCTTAAGAAACAAAGTGGCTGCAAGCACGGAGTACGTGCTCCAAATAACGAATCGTCGCCCGAGCGTAAACCAGCCCCATATCAGTACGGGGATGTTAAGCGCAAGATAGAGCCAGGCGATATTGGCGCCGGTCAGATAACCGATCATCATCGAAATGCCGGATAAACCGCCGCTTAGAATCTGGTGCGGAATGAGGAACATATTAAAGCCGATGGCGACCAGGAAGGCGCCTAGCGTCATGATCGGAACGTTGTGCAAATATCTTCTTCTGAATGGTTGCATGGACATCGCTCCCGGGTTGCAAAGATTGTGCAGTCATCCATTTAGTATGGCTTTCCATGCTGAACTGGTATTCAACGCCGTATCTATGCTATAATGATTTGGATATTCTTTAAGAAGGCTGTAGATAGAAGGAGTTTGAGAAAAGTTTGAAAACATTTGCTGAATTTGGCTTGGAACCAAAAGTGTTGCAAGCAATAACGGAACTGGGGTTCGAAGAATCAACCCCCATTCAGGACAAATCGATACCGTTCGCCATGTTGGGCAGGGACTTGATTGGCCAGGCTCAGACAGGCACGGGCAAGACGGCGGCATTCGGAATTCCGCTCATTAACAAAATTCCGGTAAGCGAGGATCGCATTGTTGCATTGATTATGACGCCGACCCGTGAACTCGCTATTCAGGTGGCGGACGAGATCGGGAAGTTGACGCGATACAAGGGCCTTCGTTCGTTGCCAATCTACGGCGGCCAAGAGATTGGACGTCAGATTCGCGCGCTTAAGAAGCGTCCTCAAATTATTATCGGAACGCCAGGCCGGTTGCTCGACCATATCAACCGCAAGACGATCCGGCTTGAGGACGTGCAGACGGTTGTCCTGGACGAAGCGGACGAAATGCTGGACATGGGCTTCATGGAGGATATTCAATCCATCCTCAAGCTAGTTCCGGAAGAGCGCCAAACGATGTTGTTCTCGGCTACGATGCCGATTAACATCCAGAAGCTTGCTCAGCAATTCCTTAAGGATCCGGAACATGTGTCCGTTATCCCTAAGCAAGTGACGGCCCCATCGATCGAGCAATCGTATATCGAAGTCCACGAGCGTCAGAAGTTCGAAGCGCTAAGCCGCTTGCTCGACATGGAGTCGCCTGAGCTGGCGATCATCTTCGGTCGTACGAAACGCCGCGTCGACGAGCTGAGCGAAGCGCTTCAGAAGCGCGGATACTCGGCAGACGGCTTGCACGGCGACCTGTCGCAGAATCAACGCGACAGCGTCATGCGCAAGTTCCGCGACGGCAGCATCGATGTTCTCGTTGCAACGGACGTTGCGGCGCGCGGTCTCGACGTTTCCGGCGTAACGCATGTTATCAACTTCGACTTGCCGCAAGATCCGGAGAGCTATGTTCACCGGATCGGCCGTACGGGCCGCGCGGGCAAGGAAGGCACGGCATGGTCGTTCGTCACGCCTCGCGAGATCGATCACCTGCACTTTATCGAGCGCATTACGCGTCAACGGATGAACCGCAAGCCGTTGCCGAGCATTGCGGAAGCAATCGAAGGCAAACAACGCCTTACGGCCGAGCGCATGCTTGAAGTCGTTCAAAACGAAGAGTTCTCGGAATACAAGCCGATCGCGATTCAATTGCTGGAGCAATACGATTCCGTCCATTTGCTTGCGGCGGCAATCAAGCTGCTCACCGGCGAGAAAAAGGATGTCAGCATCGAGCTGACGCCTGAAGAACCGCTTCGCGCCAAAAAACGCAGACCGGACATTCGTTCGAACGGACGTCCGTTCAATCGTACCGGCGGCGGCTCGTCCTACGGCGGCAACCGCAGCGGCGGCACAAGCGGCGGCGGCGGATATCGCGGTCGCGACGATCGCCGTTCCAGCGGCGGCAGCGGCAGCGGCTCGCGCGGCGGCTATGGCAGCAGCAGCGGTAGCGGTTATGGCAGCAAGCGCAGCAGCAGCGAAGGCCGCAGCGGCGGCGAGAGCCGTCGACCTAAGTCTTCCGACGATTACGCGAACAATTAAGGATTAGGCCGGATATCGTTATATTCCGGTCCGAGCAAGCATACCGGGGAAGTCCGTTGACGCCTAGCGGGCATCCGGACTTCCCCGGTTTTTTTGTGAAAATCGCTTCATTGCCTAAAGGCGGTGAAAAGCTTTTCGGCATGCTACTGGTTCAGATATTTAGTAGAACAGCAGTGTTTTCGAGATGATGACCAGAAGGATAAATAATACAAGGATAGCGCCAGTGGATGTGTAGTAGCCGTGACCTGCGTTGCTCATGGGCAACCTCCTTTTAATCATCGTAGTGGTGATATGCTACATTCTATGCGGCGAATGCCGGGGGAGATTAGGCAGGAGCCTATGCATTCGCAATATGGGCGGACGATTGACCGGGGTCATTCGTTAATCCGAGATCGCAACTATACCAGCGTTGGAGGCAGAACCGATGGAGCCTAGAGGATTGATGGGGGGATTCTACCGAATCTCCGAATGGATAATGAGATTGGCCGTAATCAATTTGTTATGGATCGTTTGCTCCATTCCGTTCGTCTTTTTTGGATTGACGATGTTTATTTCTCCGCAGACCGGCGCAAGCGAACAAGAGATGCTTAACAGCTTGTACACTTCGCTTATATTGATGGCGGTAGTTGCGCCGTTTACGTTTTTCCCGGCTACGGCAGCGATGTTTTCCGTAGCGCGCAAGTGGGTGACGGGAGAGAGCGACGTTGCGTTGTTCAAAACGTATTTCCGAGGCTACAAAGAAAACTATAAACAAAGCATGATCGGCGGAATCTTGTATACGCTTTTATTCGTGATCATGATCGTCGACTTTATCGTGTACAAGGATCAGCTTAACATCCTGTCCTACATCTTTATCGCGTTCCTTGTTCTGCTCGGCATCTCCATCTTCAATTTCTTCTCCATGTTGGTCCATTATCACATGAAGACGTTCCAGCTCATCAAGAACGCCATTCTGATCACGATCGGCAAGCCGTTCAGATCGCTCTCGACGGCAATCATGTGCGGACTTGTCATCTACATCAGCTTCTTCCAATTCACGTTCCTGATTCCGTTCTTTATGGGCAGCATCGTCGCTTATCTTGCCTTCTGGAACTTCAACATTATCTACACGAAGCTGCAGGAGCAAGCAGAGAAGCTGAAGCAATCGCAGGAAGAGGAAGCCGAGAAAGCGGCGGAAATGGATCGCGAGGATTTGGTCAAGGACGACTACAAAGAGGCGAATAAAGAAGGAAACAAATAACATTCGCGTTCGGCGTTTACTTTTGTAGGAGTTAGGTCTATAATAGCTATACATCCTGCGATGTTCGTTTCGGTCCTTCGTTGTTTTGAACCAATGGCTGTTTCACGGGAGACCTATATTGCCAAGCGGCTGACATGCCCTCGAAAAGGGATCTCAAAAGCGTGGCTGCGGACACCCACCTGCGAGAGCGGGTTCAGAAACATGTGGATCGGACGGCATAGGCGGGTTCCTAATGACTGTAGAGAGCGATTGCCTGGCGAAATCCGGCGAAAGCTCTTTTTTCATATGTGAAAACATGGTATGATGTTTATTAATGCAGATAGACGTTAGAGGGGGAGATCGTTGTTGTTGAAGCGGACCTTAATCGGGCTGCTGCGCAGTCATGAACAGACAGGCGACAGAGCTAAGGATCCATTGCTGAAATCACATCTCTACAAGCTGTCCAAGGACAAGGCTTGGGAAGAAGTCGTATCCACGCTCAAGAAGATGCAAGGTTACAAATTGCTTCATGAAGTGCAGTCGGTTGGCGAGATTGTGCTTGAGAAGAGAACGGCCTTCGGCAGAACGATGGACATTACGGTTTCTGTCATCAGCGTTAATCCGCTTACGTCAGCGGTTGATATTTATTCCGCATCCCGCGGCTCGTTAGGCGATCTGGGATCCAATTATCGCGTCATCCTTGATTTGTACCGCACGCTTGACAAGAAGCTAGCCGCAGTCAAAGTATCTTAATCGTACCGTAGTAACCAAATTTAATATGGCAGTTCACGTAAACAAAGCGAGGAAGGATGGTCCTTCTCTCGCTTTGTTTGCGGAAATAGTTATTTTTTTGTAACGATTCACGAATTCGAACGTATTATACGAGCGCCTTGGCTGCTTCGATTGCAGCTTCGTAATTAGGATGCTCGGCCATCTCGGCCAAGTACTCCACGTATTTGATCGTATTGTTCTCGTCAAGCACGAAGATTGAGCGCATATCCAAGGCAAACTCTTTAATAAGCACGCCATAGGCTTCGCCGAAGCTATTGTCTTTGTAGTCGGAGAGCATCACGACTTTGTCGATGCCCGCAGCGGCGCACCAGCGCGCCTGAGCAAACGGCGTATCCACGCTGACCGTCAATACGACGACGTTGTCGCCCAGGGCCGCAGCCGCTTCGTTAAAACGACGAGT
>JAQSXN010000195.1 GCA_029256665.1 Paenibacillus sp. | reverse complement strand
TTACGCCAGTCTACGTGATTGGCGTCCAGGTAGGCTCCTCACCGCGGATTTCGATGCTGTCCGAGGGCGAATCGTTGCAACTGTCGGCGGAGGTCAAGCCATTAAACGCGGATGACCGTACGGTGACTTGGCGGGTCGAAGGCTTGGACGGCTCTGCGACGACGCTCGCCTCCATCGGACAGGACGGCGTACTCGCGGCATTGTCGCAAGGCTCGGTCAAAGTGATCGCCGAAGCGAATGACGGCACGGGGATCAAAGGAGAAGCTTTGATCGAGATTACGGAGCCGCCGGGAAGCCCCAATATCGCGCCGCTGGCTTCCGTGACGGCAAGCTCGAGCCATGAGAACGGCAGCTTCCCGCCTACGCTTGCGGTGAACGGCATTAAACATGTCGCGGCGGACCGCTGGGTCACCGGCGCGGAAGGACCGCATACGCTGGAGCTCCAGTGGGACTCGAAGTACGAGGTGAACGGGGCTCGGCTATGGAGCGGACAACTCGACGGCAAAGGAATGCAGATCGCCGATTTCGAGCTTCAGGCTTGGGACGGTACGGGTTGGCAGACGATCCGTTCGGTAACGGGCAACGAAAGGGATAACTATTACGGGCAGTTTACCGAGTTTGCGTTCGCGCCGGTCGCGACGAACCGTCTGCGATTATCGATTTCGAAAGGAAATCCGGTCTTTGACGAGCGCGCGAGGTTGTTCGAGATCGAGGTGTACGGGGTACCGGCTTCGGAAGAGGCGGATACGCTCCCGACGGTACAGTTGAGCGGTCCGACCGAGGCTTACGCGGGTCAACAGGCGAGCTTGGCCGTATCCGTTACGGAAAGCACCTATGCGTATTCGGCAATCAATACAATCGTGTCCTACGATCCGGAGGCGCTTGCTTTCGAAACGATGGAGGGCGAGGACGGAATGATTGAGCTTGCGAGCTCGGCCATAAGTTCGAGCCGATCGGGGTTGTCCGTGCTCGGCACGGCCGTTAAGCCGGATGAAGGCTTGATCAACATTTTGCTCAGCGCGCCTGGGATTTCTCTTGCCGCCGGAGGCGAGTTGTTCCAGCTGCACGGCACGGTGGCGGAGAATGCGGCCTTTGGTTCAAGCAGCGTGTCTCTGACCAAGTTCGATATCATTGGCGCGGATCAAGAGCTTCATGCGATTTCGGTAGAAACGGCCAAGACGGACATTCTTATAACCGCGGCCGATCGATCCGCGCTTGGCAGCGAGATCGAAGCCGCGCGCGAATTGTATGGCGGTGCAGTCGAAGGTTCGGCGGCCGGACAATATCCGAGCGGTTCAAAAGCGGTATTGCAACAAGCCATTACGGCCGCGGAAGTTGTCTACGGACAGTCGGGAGCGTCGCAGCTTGCCGTCAACGATGCGCTTGCCGCGCTGTCGGCGGCGGTTCAAGCCTTTGCCGCATCCGTCCATGCGCCGCCAACCATAAACAAGGAGGCGCTCCGCGACAGGTTGGACGAAGCGCGGGCCTTGCTGGCGAATTCGACGGCGGGAACGAAGGTCGGCCAGTATCCGCAAACATTCGCAGATGCATTAGATGCGGAGATAACGGCAGCCGATGCCATATACGACGAAAGCCAGACTCAACAAGCGGTGGACGAAGCGGCCGCGCAGCTGGAAGACGCAATCGCCGACTTCCGCGGAAGCCGGATTACGCTTGTGGCGGGAGAATCGAACATTACGCTGAAGACGCTGTCGATCGTCGCGAGTTATTTTGGCAAGCGCTCCACGGATGAGGGTTGGGCCGAGATGGCGGCGGCTGACATGCTCGACCAGGGCGAAATTACGATTCAATCGCTGGCGGTCATCGCGCGCATGATCTTGTCCGATTGGTACCATGAACAATAAAAGGGGAAGATATTCGATGGCGGTTCGAAAGCGACTGATCATGATGGGCATCGCGACTATACTTCTATGTCTGGTTATCGCGCCCGGGCCGCGAACTTTCGCGAAGGGAACGGACGGCTTCGAGCTGTCCGTTGCCGAAGCCGGAGACGTGATTGCCGTCACGGTTACGTTAACGGAAGCTAAAGATTTGTACGCCTATGACCTTGTCCTGACGTTTGATCCTGTGCGTTTGGCCTTCCAAGATTCGAAGATAACGCTTCCCGGCTTTACGGTGAAGCCGTTGCTGGAGCGCGGCGAGCTCCGGCTCGCTCACACCAGCGTCGGCGATGCGGCAGGACGGAACGGCAAGGTCGAGCTGGCATCGACCTTGTTCAACCGTCTAAGAGGCGGAGATGCCGTCTTGTCGCTGGAAACGGTAAAGTTGGTAGATTCGAAGCTTGAGATGCGGGAGCTAGCACCGGATATCGGCTTTAACGTGAAGTCGGGCAAAGCCGTTCATCTGCCTTCGGATGTCATCGGCCATTGGTCGGCGGCAGCGGTGCGCGAAGCGATGGAGCTTGGATTCGCGACGGGGTTCGAAGATGGTACGTTCCGGCCGGATGCCCCTGTCACCCGCCAGGAAGCCACGGTGCTGCTGGCCAAAGCGATGCTCGTTAAACCGCAGCTAATCCAAGCGACATCGTTCCGCGATGCGGCGAATATCCCGCCATGGGCGTTGCCCTACGTTAGTGAAGCCGTTCGGTCCAACTGGGTAGGCGGGTACGAGGACGGCACGTTCCGCGGCGGAAATCCCATCGCGCGCCAAGAATTCGCCGCCATCGCCATTCGCGCGGCTAACGTTTCCCTTGCCTGGGACGCAACGGCTTTGACCGGTTTCGCTGACCGGCATCGCGTGGCGCCTTGGGCCGCCCAGTCGATGGCGCTATCGGTCGAGCTCGGCATCCTGCGCGGCCAGAGCGGCGGCTTGTTGAACCCGCAGGCGACGACGACGCGCGCCGAAGCCGTGACGATGATTCTGCGGCTGCTGCATTCGGATTCCGAGGAGATCCGCATCTGACAAAGAAACCCGCCCGCCAATGGAATCGTTGCTTTTCCATTGAGCGGACGGGTTTTATATCGTTTAAGCCGATTATTCTTTTATTGCGAAGAGAATACCCTTCTATTTATCATCGACTGCTTGCTTACACCTTCAACAATGCATCGAATTTCTCCGCGTCCAGGAAATTGCCGACGTAGAAGTCGCCGAAGTCGCCGAAACGCGCGCTGACTTCGTCGAAACGCATCTCATAGACGAGCTTCTTGAATTGCAGCGCGTCTTCTGCAAACAACGTAACGCCCCACTCCCAATTGTCGAAGCCGACGGAGCCCGTGATGATCTGCTTCACCTTGCCGGCGTATTTGCGCCCGATCATGCCGTGGCTGCGCATCATCGTCTTGCGCTCCTCCATGCCCAGCATGTACCAGTTGTCGCCTCCCGCGCGGCGTTTATTCATCGGGTAGAAGCAGATATGTTTCCACTTCGGCAGAATCGGCTTCAGGCGCGCAACGATTTCCGGATTTTCCAGCGGATCGCTGCCCGGCTGCGCCATGTAATTGCTCAGCTCCACGATACTCACGTAGGAGTGGACGGGATAGGTGAAGCTCGCGAGCGTCGTTTTGTTGAAAGCCGTCTCCAGCTCGTTCAATTCTTCTAACGTCTCGCGGAGATGCATGAATACGAAATCGGCTTTTTGTCCAACGATGGAATAGACGGCCGTGCTGCCCGTTTTATCTTCCTCCACTTGCGTCCAAGCGGCCAGAAACCCGTGCAGCTCATCCAGCGCCTTGGCTCGTTCTTCCTGGGAAGCTTGACGCCATGCGGTCCAATCGACGCTGCGGAAATCGTGAAGGGCGTACCAGCCCTCTAATGTTTGTGCGGCTTCGCTCATCTTGCGTATTGCTCCTCTCGGAATGCTTGTTGATGGTTGCTCCTATTGTATCGCAACCCGCGGCACGACAGCAAATGACGGACTTGTGACATTTGCGGGGAGCCGATTGACTTCATATTTGCCATTCATTAAACTTAAATAGAATGATTGAAAGGGGTCGTAAAGGCAATGATCGAGGTTGTGCAAATTATTATCGCGACGGTGCTGTTTTTTGTCATGATGTTCGGCATCGGATTTATTCTGAATATGCTTCTCAAGACGACATGGTTTCCCATCGGGCTGTTCGTCGTCGTTCTAATCGGTCTGGCGATTTGGTCGCCGTGGCCGGCCGCGGACAATCCGACGTTGTCCAATTTCGGCACCTACACGCTCGTATATTATCTTCCCATAACGGGAGCGCTGATCGGCGCATACGTAAGCGGCTGGACTATTCGAGCTCTGCGCAAGGGCGGCTACAAGATGTTTTAAAGGAAGTTCAATAAGCTCGCTTCCCATTACGAAGTATTCCAAGTAGCCTACTCGGCGTCGAATATTGAAGGCAACCGAACCTTCCGGTGCTCACGTAGCGCTGCTACGCTCCGCTCCTCAGTTTCTAGTTGCCTTCAATCTTCTCGGTACTGGAAACCGAACTTATTGAACTCTTATATTTAAAGGAAGTTCAATAAGCTCGCGTCTGAACCTTAATCCCTCTTCCGGGGGATTTTTCTATTTTCCAAGCCGTCCTATGACTATACATTTGTGCTAGAATAATAGGGAGAACGTATGGGATGGAGTCGATGCAATGCGCATCCAAAATATATTGCAATTCACGGAGCATCACCGTTATTACATATTCCGAGGATTCTCGATGAGCAGCGCCGATCATAAAATGTTATCGCTTATCTACCAGCCGATGGTAGGAGCTTTCGCAATCGCATTGTACCAGCAGCTGTATCACGGAATCGCGGAAGACCGCAGCGGTTATTCTAGATTGGAACCTCAGCGCCGGCTGTTTCTCGGACTGGGACTGGAGATGAACGAGCAAAGCCGGCGGTTCGTCGTCGAGCAAACATCCAAGCTGGAAGCGGTAGGGCTGCTGCAGACGTCCAGGCTTGGCGGGCCCGATCTGTCGGACGTTGTCTATGAATACGAGTTGGAGCAGCCGTTGTCGCCCATGGAGTTTTTCCGCAATATGCATCTGACGATGCTTCTGCGGGATAAGATCGGCAAATACGCGGTTATCGAGCTGAGGGAGCAATTCGGAGCGAGCGAGCCCGACGAGCTTGCGGGTTCCGAGCTGACGAAAGAGAATATTTCGGTGCCTTTCTACGAGCTGTTTAAATTGAACATGCAATCCTTCGATACGGAGTTGGAGCAGGCATTAAGCGAGGTCGCGCCTTCCCGCCAGGCGGCGAAACCGGATCAAGCGGCAACCGCCGGCATCGCGTACGGGGAGCTTATTCTGCATTTCCCTCGTTCGTCTGCCAATAGGCCGTATGTGGAACGGTTAAGAAACGACGCGGACAGCATGGCTCAAGTAAATTATGTAGCTTATAAGTATCAAATATCCGTTGTCAACGTATGCCGGCTTCTCGACGAGAACGGAGTGTTCGATGCCTCGGGCAAATTGAACGTGGACGAACTGCAGCTCAAGGCCAGCAGCGTCTACAGGCAAGACCGCAAACGCGAAGACGAGCGCCAGCGCGTGCTCGCGAGAACGAAAGTAATCGAAGAGCCGGATCGCGAAGAAGAGGATCCGGAAGAAATAGCGGTGGAAGAGCAGGATTACCTGCCGGTGCCTAGCGCGCTTGCCGGGCGCTGCGATATCCAGCAATACAACATGCTTATGCGCAACGAACCGCACACGCGGTTTATCCGACGGTTCTTCCCTGGGGCGGTGCCGGGATGGCTGGAGCAAGTGATGGAACGAATCGACCTGAATTACCGGCTGGCCGAGCCCGTTATTAACGTCCTCATCCATTATGTCATCGGCGGGGCGGACGACAGCCGGATTACGAAAGCCTACCTGGACCATGTGGCGTCCAACATGCTGATGAAAGGCGTCGACACGTTCGAACGTGCCGTACAGTACGTGCGTATTCAAGCTCAATTGGAGCAGGACAAGGAGAAACGCAAGGATGGCGCAGCCTCGCAGGGAACGGCGTACGCTGGAGGCAGAAGCGGGGGCGGCCGCGGGAATGGAAGCAGGGGCATTTCGCGCAAGCCGGCTATCCCGATCGTAGGCGCGAGCGAATCGTCATCGGCGGTTTCCGCGGCCGAACTAGAGGAGCTGCGCAAGCTGGCGCGCAAGCTCGACGGCAAAGGTTGATCGTATAGGAGCGAATTAGGCGTCCACGGACGAACGAAGAGGTGAGAGCGAATTGGAATCGTTAGGCGAATTATTGAAGTCGTGGCCGGCTGGTCAATCCATGACGGATTTGGCGGAGCGGAAGCTGGCGGAGCTGATGCGGGATCCGCTCATCGGCAAGCTGCTGGACAAGCATCCCGAACTTAACGAGGATGTTCTCCGGCTGAACCTGAACCGAGTCTACCAATATGCGACGGAGTATCGCAATTGCTCGAACTGTCCGGGACTCGACCGATGTCCGAACGACTATGAAGGGCATTATACGCTGCTCAGCTCGGAGACGGTAAACGGATTAACGCAATTGCACGATCGTAAGGTTTCCTGCAAAAAATTTCTTGCCCGCCAAACGGAGGACGCCATCCGCAGCCGGATTCGCAGCTTCTACGTGGACGACGCGGCGCTTCGCAGAGGGTATTCGTCCGACGAAATATTGACGACCGACTTGGAGCGGGCGAAGGCAGTCGGCCAGTTGCTTCGTTACATCGACCGGACCAAGGAGAGCGGCCTGCAGGAACAAGGATTGTATCTCGCCGGACGATTCGGCACGGGCAAGACGTTCCTGATGTGTTATTTGCTGCAAGAGCTGGCGAAGGCAGGATATTCAGGCGTTATCGTCTACATGCCGGATTTCGTGGAGGATCTCAAATCGCTGATGCACGAGCCCTCCAAGCTGAAGGAAACGGTCGAGATGATGAAGGAAACGGATCTGCTCATCTTCGACGATATCGGAGCGGAAAACTTGAATCCGTGGGTGCGGGATCATGTCCTTGGGGCGATCTTGAATTACCGGATGGAACGCAAGCCGACGTTCTACACGTCGAATTACGATTTGGAGGCGCTCGAGCGGCACTTTAGCTTTACGAGCAAAGACGGGGACGAGCTCCACAAGGGACAGCGGTTGATGGATCGTGTCCGGCCTTATGTGGAAGTGGTCATGGTAACGGGAGAGAACAAACGCGGGCGCAAGTAGCTCGCGTTTTTTTTCGCTATTGCGTATAAGTTTTTTCGAGAAATCGTTAGCGGGGGAATTCGCATAT
>JAQSXN010000194.1 GCA_029256665.1 Paenibacillus sp. | reverse complement strand
GGATGCAGGAGAAGGGGGCGAACAGGCTATAGAAGGTGCAGCATTCCCCGTTCACTCCTTCCGTAATAAGCCGCGCCCGTTCCACTTGCTCCCTGATATATGGATGGTCCGCGCCAAGCGGCTTCATCTTCCTCCAGTCCGCCGCTTCTTTGATTTCGACGGCCATCGGGAATTGAAAGTATCCGTCGCACATGATCTTGATGAAGTCGATGTCGGTTTCCCTGTAGTAATTCAGATGGGCGTCGACGCAAGCTTGCCCCATCCCTTCCTCGCCGTTGAAATGAAACCAGAAGCTGACCGGCGGATAATCGACCGGCTCCCGATTAAGCGTGCGAAGCATTCTTGTTTTTTTGTCCATTCCCTTTGCTCCTCTCCTTATTCTCAACCTTTGAGTCCCGTCGTGCTGATTCCGTCTACGATGTAACGTTGGAAGATAAAGAAGACGGCGACAATCGGGATAATCGACAACACGGACATCGCAAACATCGCGCCCCAATCCGTCTTCATCGTCGGATCGGAGAAGTTCTTGATCGCCAGCGATACGGTGGCCAGCTTCGGCGAATTCAAGTAGAGCAGCGGACTGAAGAAGTCATCCCAGGTCCAATAAAATTTGAATATCGCGGTCGTAATAAGCGGCGGAATCAGCAGGGGCAGAATGACCATGGCGAATGTGCGGTATTTGCCGCATCCGTCGATGACGGCCGCCTCGTCCAGCTCCCTCGGAATTCCTCTCAAAAACTGTACGATCAGAAAGATAAAGAATGCTCCCCCAAAAAACGATGGCACGATAAGCGGGAGAAACGTGTTGATCCAGCCTATTTTGTGAAACAGGATATATTGGGGGATCATGAGCACTTCGGCCGGCAGCATCATCGTTAACATCATGCACGCGAACCAGAACGGCGCGAACTTAAAGCGGATTCTGGCGAATCCATACGCTACGAGCGCGGAGGATATCACCGTTCCCAGTACCGACAGAATCGTAATGATAAAGGAATTTTTGAAGAATACGGAAAACGATATGCCGGCAAAACCTTTAAATCCCGTTACATAGTTATCGAAACTCCATTTACTCGGAATCAATTGATGCGATTGAACGAAAATGTCGGTCGTATCCTTGAGCGAGCTCGACAGCATCCACAGCATGGGATACAACATGACGAGCGCAAAAGCCGTAACCGTCAAATGAAGAATGCCCCTTCTTAACAAGCGCATCGTCCTCACGGACGTTCCCATGTCTTAGTCCCCCTTCGACTCGTAATGCACCCAGTGCCTGGACGTCATGAACACGATCGCCGTGAAAGCCGCGATGACCATCAGCAGGATCCAGGCCATCGCCGAGCCGTAGCCCATCTCGTAATACCGGAACGACTTCTCGTACAAATACAGCACGTAGAACAACGTCTTGTCGAAAGGTCCGCCGCCGGTGACAATCATTCCTTCCGTAAACACTTTAAATCCGTTGATGATGCCCATGATCAAGTTGAACAGTAATACTGGCGTCAGCAGCGGCAGCGTAATCGACTTGAATCGCTGGAACGAACCGGCTCCGTCTACTTCGGAAGCTTCGTACAGTTCCTTGGGCACCTGCTTCAAGCCCGCCAGGAAGATAAGCATGGCGGAGCCGAACTGCCATACCGACAATAGAATCAATGAAGAAAGCGCCGTGGACGGATGAGTGATCCACGATATTTTCTCGGTCATCCCGAAGGCGCTCTCCAGGAAGGAATTGAGCGCTCCGTTCAAGCCGAATAGATGGCGCCACATCACCGCAACCGCCACGCTGCCCCCAATAAGCGTAGGCAAGTAATAAGCGGAACGGAAAAATCCGAGAAATCTGAGCTTCTGGTTCAGCACCATCGCTACGATCAGCGCGAAAGCGAGACGCAAGGGGATAGCGACGAATACAAAAAGCAGCGTCGCCTTTACCGACAGCCAATACCTGCTGTCTTCCGTAAACATCGATTTGAAATTATCCAATCCGACCCATTCGGGCGGGGACAAAATATCATAGCGAGTAAACGCGAGAAATAAGGACGCTCCGATGGGTATGATTGAAAAGACAAGAAATCCGAACAGCCAAGGGAATATAAAGAGATATCCTGCCGTGTTGTCGGAAGACCATATGGATTTGTTGCCAACTCCGCGCATGCTCTTGTCACCTCCTGGCTGTATGGGATCGCTACTTGGCTTTCGCCAAAGCCGCATTGGCTTCCGTCCTGAATTTGGCCGCGCCTTCTGCCGGCGTGATGCGCTCGTAGAAGATTTCCGAAGCTACGTTGGTGAATATTTTCCCGACCTCCGTGCCCGCAACCGGGGCAGGCGGATCAATCTCGGAGGAATATTGCTCGACCTCTTGGAGATATGTCGACACGCGCTTCTGCGTCTCCGAGAACGTGGATTGCATGTCTTGCACGAGATTCGGATGATACGGCATGCCGAAGTATGCGTTAAGCGATTTGGCTGCGTCGATGTTGTTCGTAAAGAAATCGATAAACATGGCCGCTTCTTTCGGATGTTTGGAATCCGACCACACTCCGTGGAAGAAGGACGGTTTCATGTACATGCCTTTGCCGTCGCCCGAGCCCGGAAACATCGCCATCCCTACCGGTTTGCCAAGCTGCGTCTCCATGATGTCGGCATGATTGCTCCAGTAAGAATAGCCGCCGAAGGCGGATTCGCCTTTCGGGAACGGCCCGTCCTCCAGACCGCGAATTTCCAGCTCGACGCTTATCGGACTGATTAATTCTTCCTGTTGCCATTTGAGCTGCTGTTCCATAAATGAGACAAACAGTTGATCATCTTCGTAGCCCAGCGTTTTCTGATCGGCAGCGTACAATTTCTTCCCATGCTGTCTCAACCAGACTTCAAAAGTCTCGCGCGTCAGATGAGTATCTCCGTATAAGCCCAGCTTTTCCTTTACGGTGCTCATATCCGCTTCGTATTGCTCCCAAGAATAGTCCGGTCCGGGAGGGTTTACGCCGGCTTCCGACAGCTTATCGGGATCATAGAACATAACAAGCGCATTGTTGCCGATGTTAATGCCGTACGTAGTGCCATCGATCATGCCGCCTTTCATATTGACTTCGGCAACGCCTTCCATGTCGATGGTTCGATCCGCGATGTAATCGTCGAGCGGCAGCAGCAGCCCTTTATTGACGTAGTTTTGAATTTGCGAGTAGTCCACCCGGATAATGTCCGGCAGGCTGTTTGATGCGGCTTGGACGTTGATTTTGTCGTTGTACGCATCTCCGGCGTAATACTCCGCTTCGATTTTAATGTGTGGATGCGCTTTCTCGAACAATTCGATTACGGCGTTGTTTTTGTCGACCGTAAGCTGGGAACCGGCCCAATAAGACATTCGGAGCGTTACGTTTTCGGTCGTATCGTCCGTTTGGCTTGAACCGTTGTTCGTCGCGGACGGCGACTCCGAGCTCCCGTTCCCGCCTTGCGAACAGCCGGCCAACGTCATAGTCAGCGACATGGCGAGAAGCCCGATAACCTTCATTGCTTTTCTCAAGATATTCCCCTCCTAATAATGGTTTTCAAGTTGCGCTCTTCCTTTGCTCTTGGCTGGTCCTCTTCATTGTAGCTAGCTGCCGTTTCGCGGATAACCGAAAAAACAGTGGCTTTAGGTAGAATTTTCAGTGTTGACTTTACGCCTCCGTTAAGCGGAAGCTACGATCGCTTTAAAGAATTTAACCTTTCCGAGGCGGTTATGAAAGCACCAAAAAACCGTGCAAATGATTATGCACGGTTTAAATTGCAGCGATTCAAGCTGGCTTCTCGGACTTGGACGCTTCTTCCTCTTCCTTCAGCTTGCGCCGTTTGCGAAGCTTGGGGACTCTGCGTTCAACGTTTTTTTTTAGCCCCCACAGCGCGTAGAGCAGGAGCGGCACGAACAAAATCTTAGACAGCTGATTCTCGAAGAGGAAGCCCAAAGCGACGGACACGGCGACGACGATGGGGACGAGCCAGACCGCGCTGCGCGGAATGCCGACCTTCTTGAAATTCGGATATCGAATGGTGCTGACCATCAGGAACGAAAGCAGCAGCGTGCTTGCCAGCAAGACGCCGACCGGAATATCGTCCTTGAACAACGCTAGCGTGGCAAGCACGCCGCCGGCAGCCGGAATCGGCAGTCCGATGAAATAGCCCACGGAGGGGCTTGTAATCACATTGAATCTCGCGAGACGAAGCGCCCCGCATATGGGGAAGAGCGCAGTCACGGTCCAGGCAAGGGCCGGGCTGAGTTCTTGGAATGCAACGACATACATAATGAAAGCCGGCGCTACGCCAAACGAGATGACGTCGGATAAGGAGTCGAGCTCCTTGCCGAATTCGCTCTGCGCGTTAAGCGCTCGCGCGACCCGACCGTCTACGCCGTCTAGCAGCATGGCAAGCAGGACCATCATGGCCGCCATCTGCGGCCGTTCGTTAAAAACCATAATGATGGCTATTACGCCGAGAAATAAATTACCCACCGTGAGAAGGCTCGGTATCGACTTTAAGATCATCTATTCCACCTCTTCTCTACTATGCCCCACGACTTCGCCAATTCGCACGTCAATGATTGGAACACATTCTATCCATTGTACCCGACATCAAATTTGCCTGTCAATGAACATCTGCTCTTGAATCCGCTTGAGACCGTCCTTGATCGCGCGCGCCCGCACCTCTCCGATGCCGTCCACCTCGTCCAATTCCTCGATCGTCGCCATGAGGACATGAGGCAGCCGGCCGAACCGTTCTACCAAATTGTTCATGATGATGTGCGGCAAACGCGGTATTTTGTTAAGCAGCCTGAAGCCTCTCGGCAACACCGATTCGTCCGCCATATTGTTTGTATGCGGGTAGCCGATGAGACGCACGATCGGCGACTCGTCCAGCAGGTCGTCGGAGCTCAGCTTCTTGAGGCCCGCGCGAATTTCCCGGATTTTTTCGTCGGAATTGTCTTTGGCGTAATCCTTGAGCAGATACCATGCATCCTCCTCGACGCCTCCAACGAGCTCATCCATCTGCATGCTGATGAGGCGCCCCTCGGAGCCTAGCTCCGTTATGTAGCGGCTGATCTCCAGCTTGACGCGCAGCACCATCTCCGCGCGTTGGATGACGTGCGCCACTTCTTGAAGCGTGACCAGCTCTTCGAATTCCAGCGCGGACAAATTTGTGAGCGATTGCGTCAGCACGGCCTTGTATTTCTCCAGCGTCTGAATCGCTTGATTGGCCTTGGTCAGGATGACGCCGATATCCTTAAGCGAATACCGCAGATTGCCTTGATAGAGCGTAATGATATTGCGCCGCTGCGAGATCGACACGACGAGCTTGCCCGTCTGCTTGGCCACGCGCTCGGCGGTCCGGTGCCGAATGCCCGTCTCGATCGAAGGGATCGAGCTGTTCGGAATGAGCTGCGTGTTCGCGTACAGAATGCGTCGCATATCCTCGCTCATAATGATGGCGCCGTCCATCTTCGCCAGCTCATACAGGTAGTTCGGCGAGAAATCGCAGTTGATGGAGAAGCCGCCGTCGACGACCTCCATCACCTCGGGACTGTAGCCCACTACGATCAGCGCGCCCGTCTTCGCTCTGAGCACGTTCTCGAGCCCTTCGCGAAACGGGGTACCTGGTGCCACCAGCTGCAGCAATTGATTCATGACTTCCTGATGCGTCGGTTCTTTCATCTCATTCTATACCCCCTATCCGAGCGCTGCCTTTAACGCTTCCGCTACCGTATTTACGCCGATGAGCTCGATGCCCTCCGGCGCCTTCCAGCCTTTGAGACTTTTCTCGGGCATGATGACCCGCTTGAAACCAAGCTTCTCCGCTTCCTTCACCCGCTGCTCCGCCCTGGATACCGCCCGAACCTCGCCCGTCAGGCCAACCTCGCCAAAAATAACGTCGTAAGGCTTCGTCGGCGCGTCCCGGAAGCTGGACGCGAGACTGACGGCCGCGGCCAGATCGACGGCCGGCTCGTCAAGCTTGACGCCGCCCGCCACGTTCAGATACGCGTCCTGCGTCTGAAGAAACATCCCGTTGCGCTTCTCCAGCACCGCGATGATGAGCGCCATCCGATGATGGTCGATCCCCGTCGACATCCGTCTCGGGGATGGGAAGTTCGTCGTCGCGACGAGCGCCTGCAGCTCGACCAGCACGGGCCTCGTTCCCTCCATGCTCGCCACGACCGTCGAGCCCGATACGCCGAGCGGCCGCTCGGACAAGAAGAGCTCGGACGGATTCGACACCTCTCGCAAGCCGTCTTCGTTCATTTCGAAGATGCCGATTTCGTTCGTCGAGCCGAACCGGTTCTTGACCGCGCGCAGCAGCCGGTACGTATGATGGCGCTCGCCTTCGAAGTACAGCACGCAGTCCACCATGTGTTCGAGCAAGCGCGGACCGGCGATGGCGCCTTCCTTGGTCACATGCCCGACGAGTACAGTGGCAATGCCTTTTATCTTTGCCACCCGCATGAAGTGCGCCGTGCATTCGCGGACCTGCGACACGCTGCCGGGAGCCGATTCCACTCTCGGGTCGTATACGGTCTGAATGGAGTCGATGACCAGGAAATCCGGATCTATGGATTCGATCGCATCATTAATATGCTCCATATTCGTCTCGCACAGCACGTAAAGCGTTTCCGTCAGCGCTCCGAGACGGTCCGCGCGCAGTCTCGTCTGCCGCACGGATTCTTCGCCGGATATGTACAGCACCTTCAACCCCTTGACGGCAAGCGCATGCGACGTCTGCAACAGCAGCGTCGATTTGCCGATTCCCGGATCGCCGCCCACAAGGATAAGCGATCCCGGCACGACGCCGCCTCCGAGCACGCGGTTCAGCTCCACCATCCGGGTCTCGATGCGCGGTTCTTGCCCGCTTTCTATATGTATGATCGATTGCGGTTTTTCTTTCGTATGGATTCCCGATAAGCCGACGCCCTTCGTTCTTACGACGGTCTCTTTCTCTTCCACCATCGTGTTCCACGCGTGGCACCCCGGGCACTTGCCCAGCCATTTAGCCGATTCGTTGCCGCATTCGGTGCATACGAATTTCGTTTTTATCTTTGCCATGCGAAACTCCCTCTAGTACAAGTCCAAAAAGTTCGGTTTTCAGCACCGAGAAGATTGAATGAAGGTAGAAACTGAGGAGCGGAGCGTAGTGGAAGCTACGTGAGCACCTGCAATGTTTCCGAAGGAA
>JAQSXN010000193.1 GCA_029256665.1 Paenibacillus sp. | reverse complement strand
CGTCCTCTTGAATCGTCATCATCTTCTCCAGCGACGCTTGCAGCTCCTCCTCGGCCTGCTTGAGCCTGGTCACCTCGCTGCGGATGGCCAAATATTGATAGGGCCGCCCGTTATCGCCGACAAACGGCACGATGGTCGTGTTCATCCAATACATCGATCCGTCCTTGGCGCGATTCTTGATCTCTCCCGTCCATACTTGGCCGGCCGTTATGGTCGCCCACAGCTCCTTCATAAAAGACCCCGAATGATAGCCGGAATTGACGATCCGATGATCCTTGCCGATCAGCTCGTCTCTATTGTATTTGGAAATCTCGCAAAATTTATCGTTTACGTACTGGATTCTGCCCCTCGCGTCCGTCACGGCGACGATGGAAGACTCGTCGAGCGCAAACTTGACGTCAGCCAGCTGTTTCAGCGAATTCCGCAGACGATGACGAAACGTCTCGTCTTCGACGTGGATGTCAAGGCCGGACAACAGGTCGTCCACTTGGGCTGCGATCAACGCGTTGTCGGATGGGGATCCGCCCGTTTTGGCATCGTTACTCAAATTGCAGCAGTCCCTTCTTCATGGCGAATTGGATGAGCTCCGGGCGCGTCTTGAGGCCCAGCTTGTCCATCGCGTTGCTTTTGTGCGTCTCCACCGTCTTGACGCTAATAAACAGCATCTCGGCGATTTCCTTGTTGGCGTACCCTTTGGCCGCGAGAGTCAGCACTTCCTTCTCCCGATCCGACAGCGCTTCGAAGCCGTCTTGTCCGCCCTTCTTCGCTAGTGCCGCGAATTCGTCCATTAATTTTTTGGTCGCGGAAGGATACAGATAGGCATCGCCTGCCGCGACCGTCGCGATGGCGCTCAGCAGCTCTTCGTGCGGCGCGCTCTTGAGCACGTAGCCCGAGGCTCCCGCTTCGATCGCTCGGAACAGGTAGGCCGAATCGTCGTGCATCGACAGCATAAGAATAGCCACGTCGGGCAACAGCTTCTTAAGCTCCGATGCGGCCGTAAGCCCGTCCTTCCCCTGCGGCATGTTCAAGTCCATAAGGACAACGTCGGGCCGATGCTCCAGCGCCGCCCTTATGCCCTCGTCCCCGTCGGCTGCTTCCGCCGCGACTTCGATCGCTCCGTTGCTGCTAAGCAGCATCCGCAAACCCGATCTGACCATGGCGTGGTCATCCACGATGACGATTTTGACCATTGTCCTTCCCCTCCGTTTCCCGAAACGTCCCAATCCCTCCATCATAACGCCAGCCCGCGGATAGTTCAATCCGTTCGATCCAGATTGGCGGCCTTGCGGCGATAGTCGAGATATCGTTGTCCTATAACCGAAATCCCCGCCTGCGTGCGGGTCGCGGGCGGGGATGCTGGCTTCGTTACATGCGGCATACTTCTTTCGGACAATTCTCGCAGCAGCACGCATCCTTCAAGTATTGAAGGTTATGTACGTAATAATGACCATCCTTGTTCGCGATGACGTCATCCTTCTTCAGGTCCGCTAGCATCCGGTTCACGCTCTCCCGCGTCGCTCCGATCATATCCGCCATCTCCGCGTTGCTAAGCTTAAGATCGATGCGGATCGCGCCGGCCTTCTCGACGCCATACGAATTGCATAGCCGGATCAGCAGCGAGCATAACGCGCCCGTCTTGCCGAACATCATCAAGTCGCGGAACTTCGTCTGCGTCAAACGGTGCATGATTCCCATCCACTTCATGAATTCCACGGCCAGGTCGCCATGCCGGCATAGCAGCGTCTCCAGCTCCTTGCGCTGGATAACGCCGACCTCGGCGTCCTCCGTCACTTCCGCCGAGAAGCCGTGCGTCGAGTCCTCGAAGGGGTCCATCTGCCCCATCAGATCGCCGGCTTGATGCAGATAGAGCGTCAACGATCTTCCCGCATCGGACATTTTTGTCGATTTGACGCGCCCTTCGAAAATATAAAAGAGCTTGTCGGCATCGTCGCCCTCCCGGAACAGGCCACTGCCTTTTTCCGCACGTTTCATAAACATGATGCTCCGAAATCTCGCGAAGCTTTCGTCCGACAATACCGCTCCGAGCCCGTATTTTCTTTCCGCCGTTACCTCCGTTGCCGCCATGCCCGCGAGTCCCTCCGTTCGTCGTGCTCCCTATATTTCTATTCTACGAAACGGACGCGGTCAAAGACATCGGGGAATGCACTGATTTACGGGGGAGAAATCCCCTGACTTGCGCCGGCGGTTAACCGGCTCCGTTCGGGGCTTGCTTCGCGCGTCCCGCTCGCGATCCGACATTGCGATTCTCCGCGCCGCAGCATAGCCCGCCGAATCGCTCCGGCGGGCTATCGAACTACGAGTTTCTATTGTCCGATCCCATGCTTGCAAAGAACGCCATGAATGGCGAAATACGCGACCTCCGGCGGCAGCTCGTCCTTGATCGGCCGGAGCTTCTCCGCGCCGACCTTCTCGATCGCCGCGAGGATAAGAGGCTCTTGGCCGGGCGGAACGATCCGGTCCCAGTCGACCTCGTTCCCCTCGCCGGCTCCGCGTATAATGTGCCCTTCCACGGTGACCTGGCTGAAGCCGCGCTCCTTTGCGATCTCTCCCGTTGTCATGCCTTCGTTAAACATGGCAAGCGACACGAGGTGGCTTGGCGTATCGCCGTCGGCGCCGGCCCGCGATGCCGTGCGCGGCTTGGCCGGAACGAGCTTCGCGGCTCCGCCCGCCCCATTGTCCTCGCCGGCGAATTCGGCCACGATGCGAAGGATGTCCGCGCCGTACTTGTCCCCTTTGGCCGCGCCGATCCCCTTTAAGGACAGCAGCTCGTCCAGCTCGCGCGGCTGCGCGTCCGAAATGTCCTTCAGCGTCGCGTCGAAGAATATCATGAACGGCGGCACGCCTTCCCTCGCGGCCGCTTCCCGCCGCCATTGCTTGAGCGCCTCGAACAGCGGCGTCGACTGAGCGGACGATGAACCGCCCCCGGACTGTCGAACCGAAGCGCGAACCCTCTGGGTGATGGTCTGCTTGCCTTCCAGCACGGGGAGCGCGTTCGCCGTTAGCGATACCGTCGGATATTGGCCTTCGCTAAGCCGCATATACCCTTCCGCGACGAGCCAATATAACCAGTCGGCGATCTCTTTCTCCGGCAGCCGGCTCATGAGACCGTAGGTCGTCAGCCGGTCGAGGCCAAATTCCAGCAGCCGTTTGTCGCGCGACCCTTTGAGCACCTTGGCCGCCATCGTTACGCCAAAACGTCCCTTCATGCGGCCCACGCAGGAAAGCGCCATCTTGGCTTCCTCCGTCCGGTCGACCGCTTCGCTTTTGTCCAGGCAACTGCTGCACTTGCCGCACCGCTCCACGTCCGACTCTCCGAAGTAGTCGACGATAAATTGCTGCAGGCAACGCTGCGTCCGGCTGTAATTCATCATGAGATTCAGCTTGGACAATTGAACGGACTTCCGTTCCGTATCGCCGGAGCCCTGTTCGATCAGGAACCGCTGCACCTGCATGTCGGCCGGCTCGAACAATAGAATGCAATCGCTCTCCTCCCCGTCCCGGCCGGCCCTGCCCGCCTCCTGGTAATAGGATTCCAGATCGCCGGGCATCTGCCAATGGAGCACGAACCGGACGTTCGGCTTATCGATGCCCATGCCGAACGCATTGGTGGCGACCATGACCCGGCTACGGTCGAAGCGGAACGACTCTTGCGCCTCCGCCCGCTCGGCATCGCCAAGCCCGCCATGGTACTTGTCCGCCTCGATGCCGCTGGCCCTTAATATCGCGCATACCTCTTCCGTCTCCTTGCGCGTCGCCGCGTAGATGATGCCGGATTGCTCCGGCCGCTCCTGCAGAAACTTAGCGAGAAACCGCTTCTTGTCCACGCCCGTTACGACGGAGAGCGACAGATTGGGCCGCGCGAAACCCGTGACGAAGCGGCGAGGCTCGCGCAGCCTCAGCATCGCCTCGATGTCTTCGGCCACCTCCGGCGTTGCCGTCGCGGTGAAGGCGGCCACAAGCGGCCGGTTCGCCATGCGGGCGATCCAGCCCGCCAGCTGTCTGTAGCTCGGACGGAAGTCATGTCCCCACTGCGAGACGCAATGCGCCTCGTCGATGGCGATAAGCGGAATCTGCAGCTGCTCCGACAATGATTGGAACATCGCGGAGTCCAGACGCTCCGGCGCAACGTACAGCAGCTTATAGTCGCCTTGCATCGCGCCCCGCAGCACTTCCCTATATTCCGCCGCTCCCAGCGAGCTGTTGAGGAAGGCGGCGGATACGCCAAGCCTGCGCAGGCTGTCCACCTGATCCTTCATAAGCGATATTAGAGGCGATATGACAAGCGTCGTGCCCGGCAATAATAGCGCGGGAAGCTGATAGCAGATCGACTTCCCTCCTCCCGTAGGCAGGATGGCCAGCGTATCGTGCCCGTCGACGATGCCGCCGATGATTTCTTCCTGCCCTTTGCGGAACGTGTCATACCCGTAAACTTGCTTTAAGATCGAGCGAGCCTCTTTCATTCCTCTCCCCCTCCGTTGATTCTCCTGATTTTTGCCGTGCGCGGCAGCATTAGAAATTAGCCGCTTTGGCAACCGTTACGATACGCTTCCTTCAAAAGACCGCTCTCTGCCCCGCCGACAGGCGGACTCGCCCGCAACCAGTGGCCTGCCCGCCCATTCGCACGCCGCCAAAAAAAAGAAGAGGACCCTGGCATCAGCTGTCAGGGTCCTCCCGTACCGGCCGGTTCTGACGGCCTTCGCAATATGAAGCGTTCTATGGATTCTAGCCCGCCTCGACGACGGCGATCACGTTCCGGACGGAAGCCGCGGATTTGTCGAGCGCCGCCTTCTCCTCCGGCGTCAGCTCCAGCTCGATGATCTTCTCGATGCCGTCGCCGCCGAGTACCGCAGGCACGCCCATAAACAGGCTGTCGTAGCCGTATTCGCCTTGCAAATAAGCGATAACCGGAATGATTCGTTTCTTATCCTTCAGCACCGCTTCCGTCATCTGGACAAGCGATGCCGCAGGCGCGTAATACGCGCTGCCGTTGCCTAGCAAGCCCACGATTTCGCCGCCGCCGACGCGCGCGCGCTGCACGATCGCATCGATGCGATCGGCAGGAATAAGCTTCTCGATCGGTATGCCCGCGACGTTGGAATACCGCACGAGCGGCACCATGTCGTCGCCATGTCCGCCGAGCACGAAGCCGCGAACGTCCTCTACCGACACGTTAAGCTCTTGCGCGATAAACGTGCAATAACGCGCCGTATCCAGTACCCCGGACTGGCCAATGACGCGGTTTTTCGGGAAACCGAGCGTTTGGAACGCAACGTACGTCATGGCATCGACCGGGTTGCTTAAGATGATCACGTATGCGTTCGGGCTCGTCGCCTTCACGTTCTCGCATACCGAACGTACGATGCCGGCGTTGGTATTGACGAGATCGTCTCGGCTCATGCCCGGCTTGCGCGCGATGCCCGCCGTTATAATAACGACGTCCGAATCTCTTGCATCGTCATAATTAGCCGTGCCCACGATATTGGCGTCCACGCCGAGTACCGGAGTAGCTTCCAGCATATCCAGCGCCTTTCCTTTGGTTGGGTTCTCGAGCGGCGCGATATCAAGCAGTACGACGTCGCCAAGTTCCTTTTGCGCCAGCATCAGCGCCGTTGTTGCGCCAGTGAAGCCTGCTCCGACTACCGTAATTTTATTGCGTTTGATTGCCATATGAGAAATCCCCTTCCGTCTACAAAAGACGCCGAAGCCCCCGGTCATAAGACGACCGAGGGTATGCTGCGACTTTTGATTACATGTTTTTGATGATTTGGTCTGCGAACGCGGAGCATTTCACTTCGGTTGCGCCTTCCATCAGACGCGCGAAGTCGTATGTTACCGTTTTGTTGTTGATGGACGTTTCCATGCCTTTGTAGATCAAGTCTGCCGCTTCTTGCCAGCCCAGATGCTCAAGCATCATAACGCCGGACAGAATGACGGAACCAGGGTTCACGACGTCTTTGTCCGCATATTTCGGAGCCGTGCCGTGCGTAGCTTCGAAGATCGCGTGGCCCGTCAGATAGTTGATGTTCGCGCCCGGCGCGATGCCGATGCCGCCGACTTGCGCGGCAAGGGCGTCGGACAGATAGTCGCCGTTCAGGTTCAGCGTCGCGATAACGTCGAAGTCCGTTGGGCGAGTCAATACTTGCTGCAGCGCGATATCCGCGATAGCGTCTTTTACGATGACTTTGCCCGCTGCTTCGGCATCCGCTTGCGCTTTGTTCGCCGCGTCGGCGCCTTCGGCTTCTTTGATGCGGTCATATTGTCCCCAAGTGAACGTTTGTGCCGCGAATTCTTGCTCGGCAACTTCGTAACCCCAGTTCTTGAACGCGCCTTCCGTGAACTTCATGATGTTGCCTTTGTGCACGAGCGTAACCGACTTGCGGCCGTGTTTGATCGCGTATTCGATCGCGGCGCGTACCAGACGCTTCGAGCCTTCGGAGGAAACCGGCTTGATGCCGATGCCGGAAGTTTCAGGGAAGCGGATTTTGTTGGCGCCCATTTCCTTCTGCAGGAATTCGATGACCTTTTTCACTTCGGCGGAACCTTCCGCGTATTCGATGCCCGCATAGATATCTTCCGTGTTCTCGCGGAAAATAACCATGTTCACAAGCTCCGGACGTTTAACCGGCGAAGGAACGCCGTCGAAGTAGCGAACCGGACGCAGGCAAGTGTACAGATCCAGCTCTTGGCGAAGCGCCACGTTCAGGGAGCGGATGCCGCCGCCGATTGGCGTCGTCAATGGTCCTTTGATCGCGACGATGTATTCGCGGATCGCCGTCAGCGTGTCTGCAGGAAGCCATTCGCCGTATTCGTTGAACGCTTTTTCGCCAGCGAACACTTCGTACCAAGCGATCTTTTTCTCGCCGCTGTAGGCTTTCTCTACGGCTGCGTCAAGCACGCGCTTGGACGCGCGCCAGATATCGCGGCCCGTGCCGTCGCCTTCGATGAACGGGATAATCGGTTGGTTAGGAACCTGAAGCTTGCCATTGTCAATCGTAATTTGGTCGCCTTCCGTCGGAAGCGCGAATTTCTCGAACTGTGCCATGAATGAATTCCTCCTAAATGATGGTTGGATGTAATAAGGTTGTTCAAAAAGTACGCTTTCCATTACGAAGAAATCCGAAGAAGCATATTCGACATCGAATCTTTCCTGATACCCACGAAAGTGAAGTGAAGCTT
>JAQSXN010000192.1 GCA_029256665.1 Paenibacillus sp. | reverse complement strand
ATACTTTTTAGCTCTACTGCCCCTACACTCGCTCCCCAGCCGTCTGCAACGATACTTTTTAGCTCTACAGCTCCTACACTCGCTCTCTAGCCGCCTGCAACGATACTTTTTAGCTCTACTGCTCCTACACTCGCTCCCCAGCCGCCTTCAACAATACTTTTTAGCTCTACTGCCCCTACACTCGCTCCCCAGCCGTCTGCAACGATACTTTTTAGCTCTACTGCTCCTTCTCGCTCCTCCCTGCCGCCTACAACGCTATCTATCCCTGTCACGAAAACAAAAACCCGGGCGCTTCCGCTCCCGGGCTGTCGTGCCTTATAACTCGCCTTGATATTGCAGGCCTAACATAATATATTCCGTCAGCTCCCGCGTCATCGTCTCCAAATCGGGTGGCTCTTCCTCCAGCATGACGCTCCAATATTCCTGCTTGCGATGAAATAAGAGCGTGCCGACGACGGACATAAACGCGGTATCGATCGAGCCGAAACGAAGCAACCCCCGCTCGCGTCCTTCTTTCATCCACTTGTGAAGCAATCTCCACATCGGTATCACATGCTCCCTGATCTTCTGGATGCGAGGGGTGTTCATAATTATCTCGTGCTGGATAATCGTGACCAACTGAGGGTCCGCCTGCCGAAACGCCGTCACCTCCCGGATGGTCAGCTTCACTCCCGCGATGGGATCCATGTCGGGATCGACCGAGGCTAGAAGCCTATTGGGAAAATAGGACTCGAGCAGCGCCCCGAACAAATTCTCCTTGCCGCCGAAGTGATAAGAAACTAGAGCGACATTTGCTCCCGCCTCTTCGCATATTTGTCTAATGGAGGTGCCGTCGAAGCCCTGTTTCGCGAACAAACTTTTGGCCGCGGCCAGTATGCGCAACTTGACATCCGTTTCATCTGCAGGTGACATGTCTAAGCTCCAGTCCTATTGAATCGTTGTTAGTGCTTCTGGCTTGCTATGGCGGCTTGGGGCTGCGGGACGGCAACCTTGCGCTTAAGCAAGACAGCGCCGGCGCTCACGACCAGGGCAATCGCGCAAGTAGCGAGCAGCGCGATGGCATCGTTCCCGACCCCAGGACCGCCGAACAATATATTCATATTACCATCAACCGCGTAGGTAGCGGGCAACAACTTGCTAAGTCCCGTGTAGAAATCGTTCAGCAGCTCGCGCGGCACCATCGCGCCCGAAGAAACGAGCTGTACCGACAGCAGCATGATATTAAACAGCATGCCCGCCATGCCGAAAAGATAAAGGAACATCTGCGACACGAACATAAACGTCAGCAGGAACAAGAACTGGAAGCCCCACAAAGCGAGGAATCCTGCCTCGATCTGACCGCCTAGCGCCGCCAGCAGCGATGCGCCTACCAGCGACACGGCAGCCGCGGAGACGACATTGATGAGGCTTCTCGCGGCAAATCGTGCCCAGCGCGTCGTCGAGGCGCTAATCGCCATCCCCGATTGTTCGATATTCATGCCCATGATCATCGCGCCGACGTATGAAGCAAGCACCATCATCATCGGCACCATCTGATTGTTCATTCCCTGCACGGCGTTCACCGATTGCAGATCCGAGACGACGCGCTCCGATAATCCGTTCGACGCGGCTACGGCCTGCTCATCCGGTACGCTCATGCCGGACAGCGTTGCCTGAATGCCCATCGCGACGGCCTGCTGGTTCACCTCGGCGGTTATCGTCTCCGCCGCGCCGCTCATCATGCTTTTGATCAACGCGGGGTTCGATTCGTTAATGAGGTAGCTAATCGTCGCCTGCGAGCTGTCGGACGCCGCTTGTTCCGCGAAATCGGCCGGGATATGAACGACCATCTGGAGCTCTCGTTCGTTCAGTTGCTGTTTCGCATCCTCCAGTGAGGCCGGCTGCACCACGCCGAACGGCAATTCTTTGGCTAGATTGCCCGCAATCGCCTCGCCCATACCGCTAGCGTCTTCGTTCACGATCGCGATCGTCAATTTGTCTACCCGATCGGTCACGCCATCGTACCCCGTCATCCATATGACGGAAAATATAATTTGAAACATAAATGCCGTAATGATCCCGACCCACGTAGTCGGCCGCTTCATGAATGCTTGCAATGCCTTTTTCATCTTTTTCTCCACTCCATTCTCTATTTAAACAATTGTTTAAAACAACTGTTTAAATTATGCGACAGCAAGCGTCCTTTTGTCAACTAACGATATGAATGTGACCAGAAGCTCGCTGCAAAATGAAGCATTGGCGGCAAGGAAGGCATTGCGTCTAGCGCGGACAATGGACATTTTAAAGTCGTTCGTTTCAACGCGAAACGGACAACCCGATTGCGGGTTGTCCGTTGGCGATTGGTTTCGGCTACATCCGAAGCGGCTGTTCCTTCAGCTCGGCCCGCTTCTGCAGGTAACGGTAGAAGGCGATCGACGCTTCCGCGCGCGTAACCTGTTTTTCCGGCAAATAATAGCCATCCGACAAGCTCATGATTTTCAATCCGACGACGATCGCGGCCTGACCTTTGTTCGCGATTTGCGCCTCGTCCTTAAAGGATGCTTTAAAAATAGGATCTACGTTCGCAAGCGAATTGTATCCCAGGGCGCGCACGATGAGCTCCGCCATTTCGTCGCGGCTGACTTTTCCTTCCGGATTAAAGGAGCCGTCGCCGACGTCGATCAACCCGTTGTCCAGCGCGTTCTCCACGTAAGCGAAGTACGCGGAGTCTGCCGACACGTCCGCGAACGATGCTTTCGCCGCTTCGCTGCCGTCAGCCGTGTCGTACGCATACCCGAACCGCCCGCCGCTGCTGGCGAGCACCAGCATCTTGATCAGTTCGCCGCGCGTAATCGCTTGGTTCGGGCGCACTTTGCCATCCTCCAGATCAAGCGCCTTGTAAGCGACCATCAACTGCAGCGCCTGCTCCGCCCAGTGGCCTTCCGCGTCCGTTGCCCGCGGCAGCTCGAGCGTCGTCGGCTTCCCGGTTTCCTCGCTTCTCCATTCGCCCGTGACGGCGTCCAGATAGATTGATTCGTGCACCGGCTTCGGCGACAGCTGGTAGACGAGATCAACACTCGTTTTGGCTTGAACCTCTTCGGCGCTCGCTTCGCCCGCCGCGATCAATACATTCACCTTCTCCATGGGAATCGGCTGACCGTCCCACCAGTACAGCTGGTTTAAGCGATATTGCAGCTTAATGTCGTAGAAGTCCAGAAACTTGTCGACGGCCTCATCGGCGGTAATTACCGCCGGCTTCTTCGCCGGATAAGCGATGTCGTGCACATAGGCTTCGAACGACTGAACGGCCCCCGTCCTGGCATCGATGCCGACGCTCACGTTATCGTAGTCCACGATTGCGCCAAACACGCGATGCTGGAATGAGATCGAGTAGCTGTTGATCTCCTCCGGTTTGCGACCCTCGTATTGTTCGGGCCGAGGCTTTATGATATGCAACTCGTCCGTCAGCCACGGCAGCTGCTTCTTGACGGCTTCGGACGCTTTGGCCATCGCCTCCTCAAGCGTGATTCCCGTTGTACCTTGGACCGGCTCCTTGCCATACTGGTAAAAGCTTTGAATGTGCCCCGTATCGCCATTGACGTTCGCCCAGGCCGAACCGGTCTGACGGCCGTCCTTCTCGATGTTCCAATTCAACTCCCAGCCCGCTTTCATCTTGCCGGTCGCCTCGTCCATATATTCGCGATAGCTAGCCGCTTCCAGCTTGAAGTCGTCCGGCAGCGCGAACGCCTTCTTCACCGCTTCGATCGCTTCCGCTTCGGTCAGCTTGGCCGGCTTCGGCTTTGTTCCGAGCGGCTTATCCGACAGGGGCTCTTCCGACGCAGTCCCGTTGCGGTAACCATCCAGTATCAGACCTTCCGATCTCTCGCCCGTCTTGGCGTCGATCGCGAGCGCGCCGAGCCGGTAGCTGAGCCGCGGCATTGCATCGAGCTGGGAGCCATGTGCCATCGAGTAGCGAAGCTCGGGCACTGCCGTTTCGCGTATTTCTTTCTCCGCTTCCTCCGCGGAGATCGTCCCGGTCGCGGTTGGGAACGTCAGCGAATCGTCCCACTCCACTTCATAGCGATTCACGCGGCCCTCGCTGTCCATGTCCACTTGGATGTAGTTGGCGGGAAAGGTTACGCCGTTAACGACCCGATCGAACCGCAACTGATGGATCACATCCCCGGTCAGAGGCGGCAGAAGGTTGATGCCGAAAGTTTCATTCAGCTTGATCCCGGAGCTGTACGGCTCCGCCACTTGGCCGATGAACGTCTCCGCCAGTCCAATCGCCGCTTCGCGGTTCACTTTGAGCGGGTAAGTCGTAGCGCCGCCCTTGCCTTGGTTCGTATATTCGTTAAAGCTGAGCAGTTGGCCGCTCTCGGCGTCGAGTGAAGCGTGGATGCTGCCTAGTTGCTTGCCGTTCGCTTTCTTGACGAAGTCGAGGCTCCAATAGCTCCGCGCGCCGTTCGCGAGCTTCGACGTCCCGCTTGTCGCGCTCTGAAGCGCGTAATCCTTGGGGATATTGACGTATTGCCTGAGCAGCTTCTCCGCCTGCTCCTTGCTCATAGCGCCCGCTGCCGGTTTCTCATCCGATTTGACTGTCGCATCCGTACTTGTCCCTGCTCCGGCGCTTCCGCCGCTTCCGGCGTTTCCTGCGCTGCCCGCGGCAGCAGCCCCGGCCGCCGCGGGCGTATCCGCCGCTTTGTCCGCCGATGCCGGCAACGCCCATGACGTCGCCAGCATGGCCGCCGCTACCGCCGCCGCGACGGTCTTCCTGCGTTTGCTTCCCGATCGCTTCATCCTGTTCCTCAATCCCCCTCGCAAATATGTAAATATATTCATCTAGTAAGACGGCCCTGCAGAGGAAATGGTTGCGTATTCAAGAACATTTTTTTAGCTCACCGCATACGAACGAGCCTGGCGCCTAACGGACAGGAGAGGCGCTATTCTTCGGATTTTTAACATTTTCAAATTCTAATGGACACCAGTAACTCTATATACGCCATTCGGGCAGTGTCACGACTTATTTATGCCAAATAACAGCCCTGTTGTCCCTTACATTTATAGGCGACGCTTAATCTTACGGTGTCGGATCAGCTTTATCATCCACAGTCCGATGTGACGCATCATTTCCTAATCAGCAAAAAAATACCCGGCGCAAAATCAGCACCGGGTATCCGACGACTATGGCTATGATAATTCGGCTGCCGCGTCTTCTTCCTCCCACTTGGCATCGTTGACTTGTTGCTTGCGGAACACGATTCCCGATAAGAACACGCTGAATTCATACAACAGCACAAGCGGGATAATGACAAGAATGTCGGATATCAGATCGGGCGGCGTAATCGTAATGCCGATAAACGCCATAATAAAATAGGCCAACCTGCGCATCTTTCTGAGCCGCAGCGGATTGACGAGCCGGATCGCCGTCAGGAACATAATGACGAGCGGCAGTTCGAACAGCAGCGAGATCGGAATCAGAATGCTGAACATAAACGTAAAGTACTGGATAATCCCGTACGTTTCTTCAAGATTCAAATGCTCCGCCACCGTACGCGTAAAGTTAAAGGCGAGCGGAAACACGACGAAATACGAAAACGCGAGTCCGACCAAAAACATGAGCAGCGCAAACGGCACGTATTTCAGCGTGGAGCGCTGCTCGATCGGTCTTAAGGCGGGTTTAACGAATGACCACAGCTGATAGGCCGTGAACGGCAACGTAACGACCAGCGCGATAACGAACGCGAATTTCATGTACATGCTGATGCCGTCCCACAACGAGAACGTATGTAGCGTCATCGTATTGGCGGGCTCCATGCTCATCAAATAATTATATAACGGCTCCGCCGCAACAAGCCCCAGCACAAGCCCTATCGTTAACACGATTACGACGTACATCAGACGTTTGCGCAGCTCGCCGAGATGCTCGAGCAGCGACATAAGTCCTTCATCACGAAGCAAGCCTTTGCTTCCTTGTTTCTTCTCTTTACCGCCGGCTTCCATCGGTGAATTCTACTCCCCTTTCGTCATCCCCGCGCGACAAGGGGAAACGGCTGTCGTCGTCCTGCTTTCCTATAATTCCAAGAAAAAAGCGGGCCCGATTAATCCGGAAGCCGCTTGTTGGTTTTCTCGATATCGGATGCCGCGATTATCTCGACTTTTCCTTTGTCCTTCGCGTCGTCGTGATCCATTAAATCCCGGGCCCCCGTCTTGAATTCGCGAAGCGTCTTGCCGAACGCCCGTCCCAGCTCGGGCAGCTTGCTCGGCCCGAACAGCAGCAAGGCGATCAATACTAACAAGATAATGCCTGTCGCTCCAATTCCGCTCATCATCCAACCTCCTTCGTCTATCAAAATACGACCAATCCAGGCAGTCGCCAGCGATGCGTTATCGCGTAAGCAATCCACCGTATCCAAGCGGTATTATATCTTCCCTCGTAATGATGTCCCCTGCCAGAATTCGCGGCAGAAGCACGTCAAAGGAGGTGTAAGGGTCATGCATGACGCATCCCGGGAGACCCATAATCGGAATCCCGTTTATGTAACCCATAAGAAGCATCGATCCCGGAAGCATCGGCGTTCCGTAACTGACGATATCGGCGCCCGCGTCTCGGATGGCGCCAGGCGTCCGGTCATCCGGATCAACCGACATGCCGCCTGTCACGAGTATCATATCATACCCTTGTTGCAGCATAAAGTGTATTTCCTTGACAATTACATGACTATTGTCGGGGGCGAAACGCTGCTCCGCCACCTCCGAGCCGAACTCGCCGAGCTTCGCCGCGACGGCTGGACCGAACTTGTCCTTGATGCGTCCTTCGTACACTTCGCTGCCCGTCGTCAGCAGACCCGCCTTTAACTTGCGGAACGGCCGCACCCCAATCGGTGCCTTTCCATGCTCGGATCGGTATTGTCGGCCCAGCTTCTCGACCTCCGCCACCTTCTCCTTGGACACGACAAGCGGAATCACTCTCGTGGCCGCGAGCGGATTCCCGATCCCGACGACGGCATGCTGCTTGACCGTGGCCAGCGCAATCTCGCCCAAACCATTGATAGCGTCCACGATTTCCTTATCGATCCGGGCGAGTCCCATCACCCGCGACTTTAGGGTTACTTTGCCCTCATGCGGTTCCGTTAAAGTCAGATCGTCGCCGGCCAAGGCATGGGCCATGGCGAGCGCGGCGTCGTCTTCGTGCAGCTCGCCTTCGCCTAATTCGAGAAT
>JAQSXN010000191.1 GCA_029256665.1 Paenibacillus sp. | reverse complement strand
ATGCTTCGCCGCGTGTTCCGAAATCAGCACGCATTCCAGCGGGTCATGCGACATGGGCTTCTCCAGCAGAACGTGATAGCCTAGCTCAAGCGCCCGGATCGCGGGCTCGAAGTGCATCCGGTCCTGGGTACAGATGAAAACGGCATCCGCTTGCTGCGGCAAGGAGAGCAGCTGCTCCCAATCCGTGAAGCAGTTCTCATCGCTTATGCCATGGAAAGCCGCAAACGCGTTCCTTCTGGCGTCGTCCGGCTCCGCTACGGCCGTAATGCTCAGCTCATTCGGGAAGTCCAGGGCGTACCGGGCATAATCCTTGCCTCTTCCGCCCGCGCCAATAACGACGGCTGTCATTTGTTTCAAGTATGATTGCCCCTTTGCCTAAAAATCGATGGTTCACGATCCGTTTCTCAACTTATTGCTTAACCTTTCAACGATCCCAGCAATGCTCCTTGCTCGAAGTGCTTCTGAATGAACGGGTACAGAATAATGACGGGCAGACAGCCCAGCAGTATGACGGCATACTTGAGCGATTCCAGCACGACCTTCTGCCCCGACCCGGTCGTGGCCTCCATCACGTCCCCGGCTTGGCCGACGACGACGAGATTGCGAATGACCATTTGCAGCGGGAACAAATCCTGATCCCGAAGCAGCAACAGCGCCCCGGAGAAGCTGTTCCAAATTTCCACCGTGTAGAAGAGACCGATCGTCATCAGCACCGGCTTGGAGAGCGGCAGGACGATGTTGGTCATCACGCTGAAATCGTTCAGGCCGTCGACGCGGCCGGACTCCTCGATTTCCTTGGGGATGTTCTGGAAGAACGTCCGCATGACGATCAGATTGTACGTATTAATGGCATTGGGAAGCACCATCGCCCAGATCGTATCTATGAGACCGTACGACCGCGCCACCAGATAGAACGGAATCATGCCGCCGAAGAACATAATCGTGAAGACGATCATCAGCATGATCCCTTTGCCGAATACGAGTCCTCTTCTCGACAGAGCATAGGCGCCAATGATGGTAAGAGTCATGGAGATGAAGCCGCCAAGCAGGACGTACATAATCGTATTGCGGTATCCGGTCCACAGGCGGTCGTCCTCGAACACGGCAGCCATGGCATCCCATTGCAATCCCTTCGGCCAGAAGCCGATTTCGTTCCGTACGACGTATTCCGGCGCGCTTAACGCAACCGAAGCCATGTGCAGGAACGGGAACAAGCAGACAAACCCCACGAACGCAAGCAGCAAAAAGTTAATGACGTCAAAAATTCCGATTTTCCGTATGTTTACCATAAGCTTGTTTCACCTACCTTGCGCGCGGCTTTATTGGCGGAGAATACGATAATCAACGCTATGACGGCCATGGAAAGGTCGATCGCGGAAGCGTAGCTGAAGCCGCCTCCCAATATGCCGATCCGGTACACGTAGGTCGAGATGATATCCGCCGTATCCAAGTTCGCCGAGTTGCCGAGCAGGAACGCCTTGTCGAAGCCGACCTCCAGAATGCCGCCGATCTGCAGAATGAACAAAATGACGATCGCCGGTATGATGCCCGGCAGCGTGACGTGCAGCGTCTGCTTCCATCTTCCCGCTCCGTCGATCTTGGCCGCCTCGTACAGCTGGGGATCGATGGCGGAGAGCGCGGCAAGGAATATAATCGTTCCGAAACCGACCGACTGCCAAATATCCGAAGCGATAAAGATCGTTCGGAACCATTCGGCCTTCTGAAGGAAGAAGATCGGTTCGAACCCGAACGACTGTATAACCTTATTGATCCAGCCCGTGCTTGGCGACAGCAGCATGATCATAATGCTGGACACGACGACCGTGGAAAGGAAATAAGGCATATAGCTGAGGGTCTGGATGAACCGTCTGTACTTCTTCCAGCGCATCTCGTGAAACAGGATGGCCAGTATGATCGGCGCAGGAAACCCGAACAAGAACTTATAGAATCCCAGCAGAACCGTGTTGCGAATAATGATCCAGGCGTCCGGATTCTCGATGAATACCCGGTAATGCTTCAGTCCGACCCAATCGCTTTCCCACAACCCTTTGAACAGATTGTAATCCTTGAAGGAAACGATGATGCCGAACATCGGCACATACCTGAACAAAATATAGTGAAGCAGGACAGGGACGAGCAGCAGCAAGTACACCCGGTCTCGCTTGATCCGGTGCAGGATCGACGATTTATTGATGGCTGCTCTTCCCGGATGCAGCGTGTCTGCCCGGTCTTGCCTGTTCCGGGAGAAGACCGATTTTATTTTCATGGCTGCTTATTCCTCCTGAAGTCTGAAGTGGCCCGAATAGGTAGCGCGGGACCCCACGCGCTTGCTTTGCGTGCGGCCCCGCAGCCCATTACTTGGTGTTGGCGATTTGGCGATCGAGCGCCGTTTGGTAAACCGAGCGAATTTTCTCCAGATCGTGGCTCTCAAGCTCCTTCAAGAAAGCATCCCACTCGGTAAGCGGACGGTCGCCGAAGATGAACTTGGTCACCTCGCCCGTCCAGAACTTCCAGATTTGGTCGTTGGACGTCGTGATGGATGACGCCTCGTCGGCTGTCAGCACAGGAAGCACTTGGGCGACAGGGAAACGATACTTCGGCGCTTCCACGTAAGCCGCCTGCTCTTCTTCCTTAACGAGGGCAAGCCATGCTTCGAAGTCGAACCAGCCGTAAGTAGCCGCCGTTTGAATGCCGGACACGATGCGCAAGTCGTTTGGTTCTTTGTAATTGTCGTTAAATTTGCGTTTGCCGTCCACGATCGTGTACGTCTCGCCTTCCTTGCCCCAGCTCTGGATGTCCTTGCCCTTCTCGGAGAAGATGTAGTCCAGGTAACGAAGCGAAGCATCAAGGTTCTTCGTCGTCGAAGCCACTGCCAAACCGTAGAATTCGGCACCGCCGCGCGGCAGGTATGGCTTGTCTCCGGCGCCGATCGGCGGAACCATGAACTCGAGGTTTCCTTCCGGCAGCTGGCCGTTCATGATTTCGATTTGGCCGATGAATTGAGTCGTAATAAACGATTTGTTGGTCGCCATGAATTGCGTCCAAGCTTTGTAGTCCATCGTCAACCAATCCGGCGGCATAAGACCGTCCTTCAGGAATCTGTTCAGCCATTCCACCATCGTCTTGGCGTTAGGGTTCTGCAGGCCGTACACGATCTTAGTTGGGTCGGCCGGGTCCTGGAAGAACTCCGGATAGAAGCCGAACGAAGGTCCGAACGTATTAAGCGTGCTGAGTCCATGGCGGAACATGAACGGGTAGCTGTCCGGATACAGCTCTTTCAGCTGCTTGGACACGTTGTAAAGCTCTTCCCAGGTCGTCGGAGGGGTGAGATTGTGCTCTTTGAAGACGTCTTCGCGATAGAACCAGACCATCTGGCTGCCATCACCCGCGCCGTCGTTGATGATGCTGAACATTTCGCCGTTCGGAGAAACCATGCGCTCTTTCACTTCCGGCTTGGCGTCCAGATAAGCCGCTACGTTAGGCATTTTGTCCAAGTGCTTGGAGAGGTCGATAAAGGCGCCTTGCGGTCCGAACTTCTGAACATCGCCAGGGAACACGGACAGGATGTCGGGCATGTCGCCGGAGGATACGGCGAGTGCCAGCGATTCCGGGCCTGTGGCAAGCTCTTGCTCGACGGTAATGTTCGTTTCTTCTTTCACCCATTTCCATACGCCCCAGTCCGCTTTCGGCGGCCATGCGGTGTTGTTCTCCGTCAGGATGCGGATCGTAGCCGCTTCCGCTTGAGGCGCATCGGTCGCCGCCGGCGCCGTGCTTTCGGCGTTTGCCGATCCGCTCGGCGGCGTGTTATTGCCCCCGTTGTTGCCGCTGCATGCGCCGATTACTAATGAGAGCGCGACCATCGAGAGCAAGGTGAACTTTTGTCTCTTCATTTCTGCTTCCCCGTCCTTTTTATAGTAGGATGAAATGAAACCGGCGTAGGTATCCGTGTTGCCGATATCACTTACTCACACTGTAGGCCCCGGCATGGGGCTCGGTAAATAAGCGGTTGCGGAGGAAACTTTACGGTATCTCGAATAGTTAAAAAAACGTATAGATTTCCGTAAAAAAGCCAACTTTACTTGTCCTGAAATGAGGAAAACGACGCCGTGACAGGGCTTAGTAGCCCAGCCTCCCGGCGCCGCCTTCAATTCGGACGGTTATGCTCGCTCTTGCGGTATTCGCTGGGACTCAGTCCCGTGTATTTCTTGAACATCCGGTTAAAGGACGTAATGTTCCGGTAGCCTACCGCTTCGGCCACCTCCTGAATCTTCGACCTCGTGTTCAGCAGAAGCTCGGATGCCTTGCGGATCCGCGTCTCGTTGACGTACTCCACGAAATTCGAGCCCGTCTTCTCCTTAAAGTAAGTGGACAAATAGCCGCTGCTCAGATTCAGCTTCTCGGCCAACGCGTCCAGATAAATTTCGTCCGCCAGATGGTCGTTGACGTAGTCCAGAACGAAGGCGGCAATGGCATCCTTCGGCGGCCCGGACTTCGCTCGGACCGCGTCCGCGAACCGCGCCGTCCATTCGAGAAGCAGCGCTTTCAGCTCCGCGACCGTCACGCAGCTCGCGATCAGCTCCTCATGCTTGTCCGGCAGGGCGTTCAGTCCGGCTTGCCCGGCGATCTCCGCGACGGTATTCTTCATCTGGTCGGCCGTCGATTCGGCGAATCGGAACCAAGCCGCCGCCGGAACGTCCTTGTCCTGGAAGTCCGCGAAGAGCCGCTCCAGCAATCCCTTGAGCACCTCGGCGTTTCCTTCCCGTAGATTCGCGCGGAACTGGACAAGCTGCTCCTTCGGAAACGCGACGGTAACCGTTCCGTCGGGCCGCGAAGCGACGACGATCTGGGTTTCGTCCGTCAATCTCCGCTGAAGGCTCAGCTCTTGTACTTCCTTGTACGCTTCGCTAAACTGATCGGAGCGCTCATAGACGGAGGTCACCGCGATCGTAATAGCGCCGCTGTCGCGGTCGTGGTCGAGCACGCTCTTGATGTCGTTCAGCAAATGCCGCAGCGCCAAGTCATCGTCGATGAACACCATGCTCAGAATTTGGTTATACTCGATCTGGAACGTAATGGCGCCCTCCAACGTCCGATTGAGTTTGTCTTCGATAAAGACTTTCATATAATAGAGCCAGCTCTGGAAGGTTCCCTGCGGCCATGCCGCTCTTGGTCTTTCGATGACGTGAAACAGGACGAACACATAAGGCTTTCCTTGAAAATCGAGCTTGGCCAAATCATGTTCGTTATTCCTGATATCCTTCAAATGGTTGATGAACGCCCACTGCCGCGTCAGCCGCCGCTTATCGCGGAGCTGATTGCCGATCATATCGAACTCCTGAATGCTGGAGCGGTAAAGCTCCGCATCCCCGGCTCCGCGGATCGAATCGACGAGCCGACGGAACGGATTATTGATCTTGGCGGCAAGCAAGAAGGAAATCAGCACGCTGAGCGCAAGAACCGCCAAGATGACGACGATCATCGTGGCGTTCATCCTCGCCTGCGAAGCGAGCTCAGCCGCCGGCAGCCGGTGCAGATAGGTCATGCCGCTTTCGTTCGCGCGCATTTGGAAATGATATTGCCCGTCCTCTATGATCGCCTTCGCCCCGTCCTTGCGCAGCTCGGCGACCGACGGGTAGGACGAAGCCGCAGCCCGGTTATATAGCATTTCCCCCTGCGGGGTGTAGACGACAAGGTCGTCGGTCGACGTCTGGTGGAACGCCGCGTACATCTTCTTGGCATTGAGGAAAACGACCATATAAAAGTCCTGTTCGCCTGCTCGCTTGAATACGATTGGGATGTATTCGCCAACGGTATCTTGGCGTCCTTGATAGACGCTCATATGGAACGTGTCCGCGGGGAATATTCGGTTGGTGTATGATTCGTCGAACTGTCTATCCCAGAATGCCTTGGAATAGCGTCCGCTTGTCAAAAAGTAATTGAACATCGTGTCGGGCTTCGTGCTTGTTCCTTTCTCAATCACGAACTGATGCTCCCTGGAGTAGAATACGATATTGTCGATAAACAGATTGGGGTCGGATACCCAAGCGAGAATATCGCCGATAATAGCGGGAAAAGCGGGGTAATTGGCCTCTCTTTGCAGCTGCTGCACCCGTTCCGTGTAATAGAACAGATACATCTGCGACTTAATGATGTCGAAGTGATTCTCGTAGTTCTCCATCGTATTGCGAAGCATGAGCGTATTATACTTCACGATCTCCTGCCTGACGTTTTTCTGGGACTCGGAGACGGCGTACGTCGTCAGCGACGCGAGCAGCACGATGATGCACAGGAAACCCGCGACCAAACGAAGGAAAAGCGAACCGGATTTTAATCGATAGTAACGCAACGGATTAAACTTGTTCATGCGCATCTTGTCCTTCTGTCCGAATGGCGGCTTCCGCATCGGTACTGGTTTATATCTCTATGGTAGCGGCTTCTTTCGATAAAGACAATGTCATATAACTGTAAATCGGAAGTTTTTCGAAACGCCAAGAAGCCGCGGGAAGCGGCTCCGACCGGTACCTTGTTATTCCGAATAGCAAGCTTTTGGCTTAAGGTTCGGCTTCGAACAGATCCGTCGACAAGTATTTTAGCCCCGAATCGTTGATCGTGATCAGAATATTAGCCCCACGCTCCCGGTCTTTCAATAACCGAAGCGCGGCGGCAACGTTGGCGCCCGAGGAGAAGCCCGCGAATATCCCCTCCACTGCGGCCAAATCGCGCGCGGCTCGGATCGCCTCTTCGTCCGTCACCTGAATATAGTCCTCGACGATCGACCGATCGGTCAAAAACGGAAGTTCCATATTGTAGCCGCCCCCCTGCAAGCGATGGCTCGGATTCGACACCTCCAGTCCCGAGAGATACGGGGCTGTATGGGGCTCAGCCAAATAGCAGCGTATATCGGGATTAAAACCTTTCAAAGCACGCGAACAACCCGCAAACGTGCCTCCGCTGCCGACAAAATCGACAAAAACATCGATTTTCCCATCCGTTTGCTCCCACGCCTCCCGCGCAGTGCCATACTGATGCGCGTTCACGCTTCCCAAACGATGGAATTGATCGGCCCGGAACGCGCTCCTCTCTTCCGTCAGTTGCTTGGTCGTCATCTCGACCAACCGGAGATCATCTCCGGATACTTGTCCTTCCTTCGAACCCGGAGCTTGATCGACCAGAATCACCTCCGCCCCGAGCGCCTTCATCAT